>JBGCEU010000113.1:0-9887 GCA_045106535.1 Akkermansiaceae bacterium
CACTTCATTCTTCCAAGCGGGCGACCAGCAGCGCAGCCAGGCGACCAATCCCGGCGAAATCTATAACGAAAACTCCGCAGGCGATCTCCACGCTCGTATGCAGGAAATCATCGACCTCTATTTCCTGAACCTTGACCTTACGTCTCCGACCCCGAACCCGACTACCTTTGACATTCCGCCTGCCGCGCTGGGTCGGAACTCGGTCACCATGACCGCCACCACCGCATCAGACCCCAGCGATGTCGAATACTACTTCGAGTGCACCGCTGGCGGCGGCAATGATAGCGGCTGGCAAGATGATAAGATCTACACCGACACCGATCTAACATCCGCTATCCAATATACTTACCGCGTCCGAGCCCGAGACAAGAGCCTCAACCAGAACCCGACTGGCTGGTCGGCGACAGCCTCGGCGACCACCGATGTGCCCGACACCCCCCCGTCGCTCCACGCTACCATCCCTGCTGACAACACGACCGGAGTATCGTTCGCCACCGACCTCACCGCCACCTTCAGCGAGGATATCGTCATTGGCAGCGGCAACATCATCATCCAGAAGACTGGTGGTGGAACCCTCGCCACCATCCCCGTCACCGACGGCACGCAGGTCTCCGTTGCAGGTGCCACTCTGACGATTTTTCCTTCCGCCAACTTCGCCACCGCCACCGGCTACTTCGTCGAGATCTCCGCAGGAGCTATCGTGGACAAAGACGGCAACGACTTCGCGGGTATCAGCGGTAGCTCCGTTTGGAACTTCACCACTGACAACAATGAGGGAATCCTCGCCGGCGAACTTGGCATTCTCGACCCGACGAGCGCCAATGGCGGGATCAATCCCGCCACCGGCGTGCCATGGGCAGAAGGCGACAGGTATCACTTGGCCTTCGTCACCAGCGGAACCAGAAACGCCACTTCGGGCGACATTGCTGACTACCACGCCTTCGTGCAGGCAGCAGCCGCCGCCGCCGGCATGGGCGGGGCGACCTGGTATTGCGTCGGACAGTCCTACAACGACCCGAGTCGGGACGTGAACGCGCCGCCCATGACGACATCCACAAGCATCATCCTGGCCGACGGCGTCACCAAGCTCGCGGACGACGGCCCCGACTTGGCGAACGGACCGGATCACCCGTTCAGTATTACCGAGCTGGGCACCAGCTATCTCGGTTTTGTTGCCACTGGATCCGGCCGCAAATTCGGCACCCCGGATGAACCAAAGATCGAAGTTGGTAATTCAGCCGCCAACTGGTGGCAGGCCTTCAACAGTCCGAAAACCAACCAGTGGCATTTCTACGCGATCTCGGAGGAACTCAAGATCGTCAGAGAAACTAGCGGCAGTTTCGCCGGCTGGATCGGCGGATACAACGTTGGCGAACTGATCGGATTCGCCGACGACCCGGATGGTGACGGCCTAGTAAACGGCATCGAGGCCTTCTTCGGATCAGATCCGAGCGTTCAAAGCTCTGGTTTAACTCAACTCTCTAAGAGTGGCAACGTCTTCACGGTGCAGCACCCACAGGCATTGGAACTGCCGAGCGACATTTCCGGATCATACATGTGGTCAACCAACCTTGAAGATTGGTATTCCGTGGCCGACTCAGGCATAGGAACAATAGTAAGCATTGTTGCAACTCCGAACGATCCTCAAGAAGGGATCACTACGGCCCGAGCCACTGTGACGGGAAATGTAGTAAACGAACTATTTCTAAGGGTGGCGGTGAATCAAGAGTGATACTTCTTTGGAATAGCTTTTGGACTGGGCAATTAGCCACAAGCTTAATGTATTTCATGTCGGCATTGGTGCCCCTTATACCATTTAAACAGTTACCTTGTCGGAATGTGGATTGAAGTTCGAAGTGGGCAGACCACGTAAGAAAATAGACATGCTAGGAGAGGCCCCAAGCTTCTCAAGAGACTCAAAAAGGAGAAACCCGGCTGGCAGCGCGAGCGAATGGCCGCACTAAAACTAACGATGGAAGGGGAACAAACTCAGGCTGTCGCAGACGACCTGGGCCGTAGTCAGGCGACCGTCCAGGTGTGGATCAACAAGTTCAGGACCGGGGGTCTTGAAGGACTACTCGACAAGCGTAAGGGCAATGGACCCAAAAGCCGCCTGACTCCGGAGATGGAAGCGGCAATGATCGAAGAGCTCAAGAAGGGGCATTGGCGGACAGGCCGTGATGCTTGGAACTGGCTCAAGAAGAACTTCGATACAGGGAATCTCAAGGAGGCCACGATCTATAAGTATCTGGGAAAGCGCGAAGGGCGGCTCAAGGCGACCCGCCCGTGTAACCCGAAAAAAAATCAAACCGCCGAGGACGAGTTTCGAATCACTCTAGCCGACAAAATGGAAGGGCTCAGCATTGATCCGGCCAAGAACGTCCGACTTTGGGTCTACGACGAAATGCGTTACGGTCTTCATCCGCTGACACGCAAAATGTGGTGCCTAAAGGGAGTGAGGGCGGTCTCTCCTTCGAGGCGGCGGTATCAGAACGGTTATCTATACGGAGCACTTGAGGTGGGGGGTCACGGTTGCGAGTTCCTTTTCACTCCCACCCTCAACAAGCAGTGGAATCTAGGTTTCCTCAAACAGATTGCCCGGCACGATCCGGACTCTGTGCATGTTGTCATTGGCGATGGTGCTGGTTTTCATCACCGTCAAGGGCAGGAGGAACTTCCCGATAATGTGAGGATCATAACTCTGCCTGCCTACTGCCCTGAACTCAACCCAGCAGAGAAGCTCTGGGACATAGTCAAGGACGGGATCTGTAACAAGGACTGGTTGGACTTGCGTGCTCTTGAGGATGCTATCAGCGCGCGAATACGTCCGTATTGGGAGGATGCCCGGCGTGTCTTGAGGTTGATTGGTTCAAGTTATCTCCTCTCTGAACTAAACGCTTCATAGCGCAAAGAGTTCCTATCGTTTAACCGTATATGGTATGACACATGATCCAAGACTCCTAAATACCTCCGATGAAAGGCGGGGGGATTTCCCAACGTAGGTTGAAATTCGAACTAACATGAAGAAAAGAACCCGATTCATCACGGCGGCCTTTATCGCCCTATTGTATGCCAGTAACACTGGATTTGGGGCTGAAGCTGCCGCAGATCATGTTTTTAAGGTCTCGGAGAAGACCGACGAACTGATGGCGTTCTACTGCTATGATTGTCATGATGATGCCCGGCAAAAAGGTGACATCAGGCTGGATAATCTAGCGGAGCTGGACAATGGCAAGCGACTTGATCTTCTGAACCGGATGCAGGAGCAGCTCTACTTCAAGCATATGCCTCCTGAAAAAAAGAGGATCAGCCAGACGAGGCAGAGCGTAAGGCGTTGTTGGCGTTTGTGGCCAAAGAACTGGCTGTTTATGAGGCGTCGACCTTAGAGGGTGTGACTACATGGGACACCCTAGAGGTATATTTCACGCTGCGTGCGATACCAACAAGTGAGGAAGCAAAAATCCTGAAAGGTTTTTACTCGCCTCGGTATTCTGGATTTTTATCGAAGAACTCCAGGCCTTTGAGAAAGCCCGCCTTATAGGCATCACTGTTCACGCCAGCTTGGTCTGCGAAGATGTTATCGGTGGAAGCCATCATGCGTTCGAGAAAGCGAAGCGCAAAAGCCTTCGCGTGTGCGTGACCTAAGTCGGAAAAATCACCACCGCCCATGGCTTCGGTTAGAGCGTTGAGCTTGCCGCCCGCATACGCATACCAAGAGGCGATATAGCCGGAGTAGGCACTGACTGCACCTGACTGAAGTTCTCTTGCGGCATCACCTGGCAGGCCGATGTCGGCACCGTGAAGGCCATTGGAGCTGACAGTGGTGATATGACCTGAGCTGCGGTTAAATAGTAACCATGCCCTGTCAGAGCCTGCGCCGAAAGCCACATCCTTCAATGGCACAAGTGCCTGTAAATTCGGGTTATCTGTTAGGCTCTGGCGAACGAAGCGTGCCATGCGTTTGTTATCAATTTTGGCGAGACCTGAATCTAAAGACTCTGGCTCGATCCATGCGAACTGGTTTTTGAGTGGGCGCGGTGTCAGTTGAATTTTATTCAGTTTTTGAAGGTTTTCCAGCACTCTGAAGTCCAATGTTTCGCTCCACGGTTCGTAATCTGGATGGCTGACTGTGACCTTAAATTCCGCAAAGGGTATCTTGATAATGGGTAATACGAAATCACCCGTCGGCCAAGATTTGGCAGAGATTCTTGCTTGTTCAACCTTGATCACTGCATCTCCAAGCGGCTTGTTGCTTCCTTTTGCAAACACCTTGCCAGATACTGACGCTTGAAAGCTCTGGCCGTATCCGAGAACTAACGGTAATTGAGGATCATCGAATATGTAGAAGCGATTAAATGCATCAAGGTAGGGCGTTTTTGGATCATCCATCAGTTCAATGTCATACCATTTTTGTTTGCCTTTGTTTTCGCTAACTGGACGACCGCCTATCCTTAGACTAGGTAAGATGATTGGTTTTTGGTTGATCGTAGTCCGCCAATTGTATTCTTCGATTAGATAGAGCCGAATGGGTTCCGTGGTGCTTCCGTCGCGCAGATAAGCAATGACATCGGTAAAACCTTGATTCTTCAACTCACGGTAGGCTTTGAGTCCAAGTGCGAAGGGATTACAGCCCTTACTGATTGTGCGTTGGACATGCCGATTGGAAACTCCGTTGCCATTCTGATAGGTCTCAATAGGCACATTGTAGCGACCACCTGTTCGCTGCCATTTACTGTTCATCTCATCCCAGTAGTCCTTGACCTCATAGGAATATGAACCGTCTTTCCTGATCTGCGTGATTTGCCGTTCGAATGATACTCTAGATTTCTTTGTCTCCTTGTCGTATCGATACTGAAAAGATCGCACGTGAGGAGATTTGACCAACGCAGGTGAGTGCCCGAGTTTGACACCCGGCTGGTAATCAAACCCTACGGCCGATGCTGAACCGAGCAGTGTTTCGATTTCCTCGGCAAATTCGGCAAACTGCCGCGTAGTCGCCTTACCAGATTTGATTACCGTCCAAGGTAGCTCTGGAATTTCCTCGCGACGAGCTTCCAGTGCCTCACTGAGTTTAATACTGACAGCATTCTCGCCATCGAGCCGAGTTAGAGATATATCGAGACCCTCGCCAGCCGACAGATTAAGCACCGAACCAGGATGGGTATCGCGCGTGAAGCCCGCGAGTGTTTTTTGGTAATCAGAAATTCTCTTGGTGCTAGAGGGTGCCCATTCGCCAAGCTGAGTGAGCATGACATCAATGCTGCTCCTTCCGCGACGTCCCGTAGCTTCCATGATCACGCGCGCTTCGAGATCGGCTTCGATGCTTGAGCGAGTTAATGCAAAGGGCAGCTTGACTTTGTCGTCGGCTTCTATGTGGATATCATTTTGTCTTAAATCGATGGCGTACCCCTGTGGCTCAGTTTTATCTTTTGCATAATAGACAGAACCGATGAGCACTCTCGGGGTTTTATACCAGGCGTCGACTTTGTAGAATGATTTGAGATCAACCAAGGATTCGTCAGATTGGAACCAATGCGAGAGAGCTAGCTCATAAGCTTTTACTGCACCAGGTGTGTCTAAAAAATCACTAGCCACTAATTCTGCCTGCTTTTTATAGGTTGCCTGATCAATTTCACATGGAGCGAGCACGATTACATGCTCGCTGCGTGAGCTTCCATCACTTCCTTGGGGGATAAATTCTCGCCAGATCGCGTGAGATGATTTTTCTCCCAGAGCAAATGTTAGGTGCATGGAGAAGCCCACCTGAGGATCGAACTCTCCTTGCCATAATACTTCACCAAACTCTCCGAGCAGTCTGGCCTCTGTGCGACCTGTGGAAACTCTTAGTGGCGTCCGTAGAAAATCAGCTACTCGTCCCTTGAATTCCGTATCGGCGTTGGCTCCTGAGAAGCGGATAGTGAAATCTGGTTTGTCCTCAAGTGGCACCCAGGTATTTGAAGGTTTTTTATCGACTCCGATAACCTCACCATTTTCTAATAGTTTAACTCCGCAGCCTGAGCTGTCGCCGATGACCTTGCTCTCGAGGCCAGTTTCTGCGAGAAGGGCTTTTAGGAGTCGTGCGCGGTCTTGCTGATTACCAGCCTTTCCCCAGAGTGCTCCCAGAGCTCCGCGAGGCGAACCCGCATAGGATTCCTGCGCAACATCTTTCCGGACGAAATCAATGATCTGGTCGCGATCAAAATTCAACTCAGCCGCTTTCTCGTGAAAATAGGAAAACCTCTCCTCCGAGTTCCAGTTCCACCAAATGAGCCCAAGAGTGAGAATCATAGATAGAAAAATGACTCGAATCACTAGCGACCTTTTCTTACTGCCACCATTGCTGGAAGCTTGATTTTCTAGGGTTTGGTCATGGGTCTCTGTCATAGCAGGAGTTTCGGTTGTGTGAAGTTGACGTGCGGAAACTGGGATTATGTGGTGTTTCTAGATGCTGTCTTGAATAGCCAATAAACCGTTTCAAACTGACACACTGCGGCACCTAACTACACCAATGAAAGATCGATATTAGCTCAATCGTAACTCCTTTCTTACTATTCCCTATCCCTTAGCCAATTCAAGCAATACACCCCTTGCACCGATAAATACCCGAACTCGCATTAGGGTTCCCCTGACCAGATTCCAATACGCATGAAACAAACCACTTTCCTCAGGGTCCTTCCATTATTGGCATTCGGGGCGATCCCGGTAGCAGCTGATGTTGTCGATACCTATTCCAATCAGAGCGCAATTCAGTGGAGCACTGGTAACGACCCCGGTTCCGCTTCTTCGAAAACGGTGAGCTTTGGCCCCGGTGCCAACTCGGGCGTGAGCTTCGATATCACCTTTGCCACCAACCAAGGAAACCTGGTCACGAGGCCTTATGTGAGTAAAAACTTTCTTTCCGATTCCACTGGCATCAACGGCGGAGCATGGTTCGAGGGCAACCTAACCATCACGGTCAACAACTTCAGCGGTGCTGCGCTGGATGACATTAGGTTCCGGTTGGTGGACTTCTCCGGGCGAAGCTTGGTTACGAATGCCATCAACTTTACCTCGACCGCGACTCCGACGACGGCGGAAATCAGCTTAGGAACCGGTCTGACTGATAATCCGTTCACAGATGTTGCCCTCGACAGTAACGTAGCCAACATGGCCGGTGGAACCTACACGGCGACGCTACCTTGGAAAGTATACGACCCTGAATCCTCTGGTCTCTTCGAGGACTTTAGCTTTGAGGTGACAGTAGCTGACCCCGACACGACCCCACCCACTATTACCAGTGCCGACATCGCTGACGATGTCTTCGGAGGGCCGATCATCGATGACCACGGCCCTATGACCTACACGCTGAGCTTCAGTGAGGCGATGAGCCCCGGAACCATCACCTTGGCCGATTTTGAGAATGCTGGCACAGCCAGCGCCTCCATAGACGCGGTGAACCCGACTCTCGATCCCGCAGTATTTGAGGTCAAGCTTACCCCGAACAGCGCAGGGACACTTCTGCTTCAGATCAAGCAGGGCGCCTTGCTTGAAGACATCGCCGGCAATGATCTCGACACCGGCTCCGCGATTACGGACAGCACCACGATCACCGTCAACCTGCCCCCACCGATCATCACCAGTCTCTCGCCAGCGAACGGCGCGACTGGCGTAGCGCAAATAGGAAGCGACCTTGTGATTGTCTTTGGTGAGACCGTGGTCAAAGGGAGCGGAAACATCGTGCTACGAACCGCTGGCATGACAGTACAAACAATCGATGTGAACTCGAGTTCGGTGGTATTGAGCACCACCAGCGTGGCCAATGACACCGTGACGATCGACATCAACGACCTGGAAGAAGTCACCAATTACGCCATCCGGATCGGTGCCGGTGCGATTCTCGATAATTTCGCCGTACCCTACCCTGGGATCTCCGACGACACGACATGGAACTTCACCAGCGGCGGCGATCCGCTCTCGGCGGCGCTCGCCCAACTCACCGACCACATCGACGGCACCCTCACGCTGACCGGATCCGAAATCGCGGCACGCAAGCAAACGATCGACACTGAAAAGACCCGCCTCGACGACAGCACGGCGCTCATCATAGCCGCCCTTAATCTGGTGAGCACCTACGATACCGTGGTCGGCCCGCTCTGGCTGAACGGCAGCCCGGTGCAGGGCTTCGACCGAACCACCGTCAGCGACGAAAACATCGCCTGGGTGGTCTTCAATGTCATGCAATCCATCATGGACGAAGTCTACAACGCAGATGCCCTCGCTGACTCGGCCAAGCGCGCACTGCTCGACGGCTTCAAATTTGGTAGCTCCGCTGACTTTCCCGGAGCTATCTCTCCCCCGGCAAGTCCAACGACCCATACCGCCACTATCAGCGCGAGCTTCCCCGATACCTTCGGACGTGACACCCAGCAATGGACCCTGCCAGCACGCAAGCCAACTGGATGCTATCTTGCACCCGGTTCCATTGTGACCGTCGAGGTTCCTGCGGCGCTCGTTGGCAAAGGCATCAAGGTCCGTGTGGGCGCTCACTCCTGGGACAACGAGGCGGCAAACCTCAAACCGGTACCACGGCTCTCGCGTGCCACTGTTCTCTACGATCTCGATGCCACTAGTATCGCAATCGCCAGCCCCTACGGTGGAGGAATCTACCTCGAGATTCCCAAGGGTCTGGTGCTCGGGGAGGTGGATGTAGACATCACCGGAGCGGTGCGCTCGCCCTACTTCTCAAGCAAATCATTCCACACCACAACCGACGCCGAGTGGATCAATACTGAACGCAACCACCCCGCCCCATGGGCCGATTTTCAGACAGAAAAATTCATGATGCAGGTGCCCTCAAGTTGGATCAGGCAGCTCAGCGTGCCCACTGCGCGCATGGCCGACTGGGATGCGGCAATGGACGCAATGAACGACTTGATGGGTTTCCCGCGCGACCGCGGTAAGGAAACGATGTATCTCCAAGTGGATATGATTCTGCGCTCCACGGTGAACGCTCCCGGCTACCCAGCAGTCAATGTCACCTACAATCCGGACACAAGCTACAACGGCAACGTCAACCACTACCTCGTCCAGGGTCCCCGATTAGGGGTAGCTTGGGAGTTCCACGAACAGGGGCACGCTTACAGCATCCCAAAATTTGAGGGAGAAAGAGAATCCACCGCGAACCTGCTCGACGTTGCCGTAAGCAACCGCATGTTTGGGTTCAATCTCGACTACTCCTTCGCTGCTTCGCTCAATTTCCAAGACAACCCTCACCGCACCCTGAACAACACTGCTGTAGCTTGGATGACCTCCTTCAATTTCTCCCCCAGAGAGGCCGAGATGCAGGAGCATGAAAAGCAGTATCAACTCAAAGGCCACGCCAAGTATGTGGATATCGTGCGTCTCTTTGGTTGGGAATCCCTGGAAAGGTACTGGCGCTCCTACAACCTTGATGAGGAGAACGGTGACCCGTTGCCCGCCACCGACGACGCAAAGATCATCCGCCTTTGCGAGCAGGTTGGCGAAGATCTCCGCCCGCTGCTCCACTTCTGGGGAATCTTCCCTGATGATCCCGTAGCCATGCAGGCGGCCATCGACGCTGCGGGGCTCACCCCATCGCGGGAGGTCTATCAACGCCTCATTCAATACAAAGCGCTCATCCCGACCAATAACGCGAATTTCCAGACCTTCGCCTTCAATTGGTGGGGCAAGCAACCGAGCAGCAGCGGCTTCACGACCGAGCGCGACCACGCCCGCCAATGGAACACCACTTCATTCTTCCAAGCGGGCGACCAGCAGCGCAGCCAGGCGACCAATCCCGGCGAAATCTATAACGAAAACTCCGCAGGCGATCTCCACGCTCGTATGCAGGAAATCATCGACCTCTATTTCCTGAACCTTGACCTTAC
>JBGCEU010000114.1:0-11257 GCA_045106535.1 Akkermansiaceae bacterium
TATGATCCGCGCTATCATGAAGACCAAGAAAGCAGGGGGACATAACAAATAACTCCGTTTTATCCTGTCGAGATGAAAGCGAAAACTATCTGGCTAACAGGCTGCAGTTCGGGACTTGGTCGTGCGCTCGTCGATGAGTTCACTACCGCTAGCCACACCATCGCGGGATGCGCACGCCGAGAAGATCGCATTGCTGAGCTGAGTGATACATTTCCTAAACCGCATTACTTTTCTGCAGTGGATGTTTCTGACGATGACGAGGTCAAAAATTTCTGCCAACAGGCATACGCACAAACTGGCGCGCCTGACCTCGTGATCAACAATGCCGCGATCATCAATGAACCCGCACCGCTATGGCAAATTTCTGCCGAAGACTTCGATTATCTGACCGCCATTAATATCAACGGCACCGCCAATGTCATCCGCCACGTCATTCCACTGATGGAAAAAGGCGGCGGCGTGATCGTTAATCTATCGTCCGGCTGGGGCAGGTCGACCGCTCCCGAAGTCGCGCCCTACTGCGCGAGCAAGTGGGCAATCGAGGGACTTACCCAAGCTCTGGCGCAGGAGCTACCCCATGGACTTGCAGTAGTAGCAATGAATCCAGGCGTGATTAATACTGCCATGCTGCAAACATGCTTTGGTGAGCACGCCGACAGCTATTCAGGTGCAGATGCGTGGGCACAAACAGCAGCGCCGTTTTTGTTAGATCTAGATACCTCGGACAACGGCAGTGCGGTGACCGCTCCGTGATCGAACCAGAGTGATTTACTTTTTGATTCCCTCCAGAAACTTAACGATGTCTTTTGGCTCGGCACGCTTTCGGTAATCGTGATCTAAATAAGCCCACTTAATTTTCCCATCGGTTCCAATAATATAGGTAGCTGCGAGAGGCAAAGTATCTGTGCCCGCTTCTTTTCCGTTGAATTCTTTGAGATCAAAAAATTTCCCATATAGCTTTTCGACTTCCCGGGTGAGCTTAAAGATCAGTCCATACTTGTCCGCTGCTTTGTGATTAAGGTCAGTAAGCACTTGGAACTTCAGCTTGTTTTTCTCCGTTGTGCTCAGTGCCTTGTCAGGCAGTTCCGGTGTCAGCGCCATGAGTGAGGCGCCCGCTTTCTTGATGGCGGGTAACTCCTCTTGCAGCGCAGCGAGTGCAATATTGCAGTATGGGCACCAGCCACCACGATACCAGGTCAACACCACCGGCCCCTGCTTTAACTGCTCACTGAGCTTCACCTCTTTTCCGCTGGCATTCTTCAATGTGAAATCAGGTGCGGTATCACCAACCTGTTTTGCCGTCTCGACAATTTTGGCTTTTTTAACCGCTTCTATTCCATCAGCGAAAGCTGCCTTGATCTCAGGTGTTATTTTATCAGATCCCTGCGCGGCGCGGGCTTTGAGACGATCTTCTAGCGTTTCAGCATTTAGAGACAAAACACAGGCACAAGTACTTAGGAGCGTTAATTTTCTAATCATGATCACTAGAGTAGCTCAACTTGAACTTTATTCCGTATCTTCCATAATTGCTTTAAATAAGCTGTTTAATGAATAATAGCCGGCCAAATTTCAAACGATGTTTTAATTTTTTGTAAATTTATTATCGATCTATATTAAAATTTAAGAAATACTTAACATTGCAATGAGTAACCACCCTTATAACAACGCTGATTCATCGATTGATAAAAAATCAACAGGTGAGAACCCCTCCACTAGCCACGAGGAAGAACCATCAAAAATAGTTCTCGAGCACGCTGGCGAAATGGACTCCGAAGAGTATGACGCCATGTTGCATGAAGCACTAGCGGAGAGAGAGCAAATGAAGTCTCGCAGAAAAAAAACAGTGCGCCTGGTCATGGCCGCTTGTTTCCTAGGTATCAGTGGCAGTTCCTACGCATGGTATGCTTCATCCCCTGAGAATCAGGCTAAGGTACACGGACTCTGGAGCGAAACAGTCGCGATGAGCCAAGAAGTAAAAGATAGTGCTGATGTTGGCAAAATCATGGAAGATTATGATGCTGCAATGGAGCAAATTTCTGTTCGCCAGGACCAGATATTAGATTCCGCCGAATCGATTGGTGCCGACATGACAGATGATCCTGAGAGCCAAGCACGCCTGGATCGCGAGATGCAAAAAATCACTGGTGACGCCAAAACCGTCGGTCAGCGTGATGCCGAACTTCGCAAAAAATTCGGTAAGTTCGCAGAATCAAAGCGTAATGAGATCGAGGCCGAGAGAGCCCGCAAAGCGGCAGAAGGCAAATAACATCAACAGATCTACTAGTTTCACACCCGCTCGTGAGCCGATTCACGTGCGGGTGTCTTTTTTTACAGTCGCCTCTTCAGCTCCGCCAAATCTTCCTCTATCCGGGTGAGCAGCTCCAGTGTGTCTTGATTTTCTTGCTCAACATCTGGTATCATTGAGAGTTCAGTCATCGTTGAAACAATAATCCCAATAAACAAATTTAAGATGGTGAATGTCGCAATCATTATGAAAGGTACAAAAAACATCCATGCATGCGGGTGCACTTCCATTACGGGACGCACGATTCCCATCGACCAGCTCTCGAGTGTCATGATTTGAAAAAGAGAATACAGGCTAGCACCGACGCTGCCAAACCATTGAGGGTGGCTGTCTCCAAATAGTTTAGTGGCTAGCACGGCTGCAGTGTAGAAAAACACAGCCATCACCGCGACTACGCTGACCAATCCTGGGATCGCATGTAGAAATGCTGCTACAACCTTACGCAGACTGGGCACGACCGTCATCAGACGTAAAACCCTGAGCACACGCAGTGATCTGAGCACCGCCAGCGGTCCCGACCCCGGCACGAGAGCCACACCAACCACAATCACATCGAATATATTCCACCAATCACGCCAGAACGCGAGACGCATCGCATACCATTTGATTGATATCTCGATAATGAAAATGATCAGGCAAATTCGATCAAGCGTGATTAGCAGGGAACCATAGCTTTCCATTACGCGGTCACTCGTCTCAAGACCTAAAATAACCCCGTTGATGATAATCACAGCAGTAATAAAATACTGCATGGAGCTACTCTCAATCCAAGTGGCCAACGAATCTCTAAACCCCGATCCACGACTGCTATTAACTTCCTGTGACATACGGATTCCAATCAACCATGGATTCAAAGTTTGTAAATGGGATTCGGCAAACCACGAAGCACAAAGCCTAACACCCTCAATTCATCCACGGGACTAACACTCTATGCTTCTCTAAAAAATGAGTGTGCATGACGACCAAGTCGCACACCAAAAAACACAAATCTAACATATTATTGCATCATTATATAACAATGTAAAATTTTTAACACTTTTATACTTGCCATAATTATATCTGCAGATTAAAAGCCTGCCCACCCGCACAGGGAAGCAAATAGTCGCAAACACTATTCACCGCACATTATTCTATAACCATCATAAGTTATGACCACAATCACACAGAGACACAACTCGCTTATCGCCCAAGGCGGTATCTGCGCTGAGTCGATTTGTGCCCCAGGGTCAAACGTCCGGATGAAGCGTATCGAGGGCTATTGCCCCAACAGCCAGGAAAGTGGATTTATACCCGAACAACTATCCTTCACCGCCGATGATCCGGATAACATGAACCACACACAGAAGGGAGCCCCACGGTCTGCATAAACTAATGAACATGCTAGAACACTAGTAAAATCAAAGGTTAACACCATATGCAGACCCGCTCTCCTAACACAGGACGCGGGATTTTTTATGCCCAAATACTATCAACACCCAACCCAATATCTGAATACTGAACACTAACAAACTTTTTACAACATAGCCCACAAACATAAGGCCGTCACCAGCAGCAACTGATGACGACCCGGGAAGGCAAAGCCTGACTGAATCCATCAAGGGAAACAATCTACGTTACCTCAACCACACGTAGATTACCCGAGAAAGATATATCAGTCAAGTATGGCACCACTGTGCCTACAGTTATTATATAATATCTAATAGAGTTATAATAACCCTTCCCTCTGTGAGCGCATTCAAGAGGCTTAATCAGGGAGGTGTGCCGGAAACACCGAAACGTCCGCCGGGAAAACCCGCGGCTGTGACTCTATCAAAGAGTGGCAAGGGTGTTCGTTTCAAATATTCATAGAAGCACGTCGCGCATCAGCATGCAGTCAGGATTCCAAATCCCGATCTCCTGGGGGCAACTAATCAAAGGTTCCCAGGCGACGTGCCAATATGAATTTAGGATTCAAGGTTCAGCTTTGGCTTTTCTTGGTGTGTGACTGTCGTGTGTTTTGTCACTGGTCAAATGCTGAACCTTGAATCCTGAATTTCTCAGGGGGTGCATGTCCATAGTGGCGACGTTGCCTTGCAAGCAATGTGTGACGGGTGCGACTCCCGTCGTCTCCACCAATTCAATTTAGGATTTAGCATTTCTCATTTAGCATTTGCTCAGAAATCATCTCGTGAGGTCGAGCTACAATCAATTCGTGATTCGTGCGGTAGCCAAATGCTTAATGCTAAATCCTCCATGATACATGTTTAACGTGAGGTGGATGCTGGTTTCCTGATGGGTCTCATAAGCCCATTTACGCGGGTTCAATTCCCGCCCTCACCACCAACTTTTCCTGAGTGCGCGCCGGAGTTGGAGCCCCGGACCAGATTGTAAACCTGTTGCCTCGCGGCTGAGTAGGTTCGAGTCCTACCACACTCACCAATTTCTTCAGGTAGGGTCATTTCGATGAAATGACCGCCCGCCTAATCTCGGTCATTTTATCAAAACGACCCTACCTAACCAATTTTTAAACTTCCATAGTGAAACAGCATCACGCCTGACTGTTAATCAGGAATTCATGGGGCGGAACCATGTGGAAGTGCCAATTTCATAGTCTCCTGTAGCTCAATAGCAGAGCACCCGCCTGATAAGCGGAAGACCTGGGCGCAATTGCCCTCGCTCCGCTCACGCCATGCCAATGTGCAGTTTCCTCCTCCGGAAACTGAGGCGAGATCGTGCATTCCCAGCAGGAGAACCAATTTTGAAACAGGCCGACTAGCTCACGTGGGAGAGCGCCTGTCTGAAGAGCAGGAGGGCAGGGTTCGACGCCCGGTCGGCCACCATATTTATACAGGTTCATTGATGTAATAGTAGCATAGCTGATTGTCGATCAGCCAGCACGGGAGCCACTCACCCTAGTGAGGGTGCCGCATGAACCGCCATTTTTTGCCTCTGAAGGAGCAAGTGAACCTAGCCGTCTGCAAAACGGTTTTCGCTGGGAGCATTACCCAGAGAGGCGTCCATTTTCAATGGGAACCATAGTGTAATAGTTAGCATTCGGCTCTGTGAAAGCCGCGGTACGGCTGCAAGTCCCGTTGGTTCCCCCAATAATTCTAGGGTGGCGGATAATCGCTCCGATCTTGTAAATCGGACTATGTGGGTAACCAGCCCCATCCCTAGATCCAGGTGGGCTTGGTGTAATAGTAGCACGTCTGTCTTACACACAGAACGCGGGGGAGCATAACCTCCAGCCCATACCATGTTTTTCGCGTTATTAGTTCAATGGTAGAACGCCAGTCTTCCAAACTGGATACCTGAGTTCGATCCTCAGATAGCGCACCATTTTATTCTCCCGTAGCTCAATGGACTTAGAGCACCGAGCTTCTAACTCGGGGGGTGTGGGTTCGAATCCCACCGGGAGTGTCATTTTATGTTTCCGTAGCTTAATTGGAAGAGCACCACGCTTCGAACGTGGGGGGTGAAGGTTCGACTCCTTTCGGGAATGCCTATTTGAAAACTCATGTAGCTCAATGGAAGAGCACCACCGTGCGAAGGTGGAGGTTGTTGGTTCGAACCCAGCCATGAGTATTTTTATTTTGGATTTATGATGTAACATTGAGCATTTTTACTAACTCACAATTGCTCGGAATAGAGCATCGCCCGACTCTCAATCAAATATGGGCTATTCAATTATCCTGCATGCGGCAGCAAATGATACATGCTAAATCTCACATGTTATATTTCTATCCTGCTCCCTCGTTTCGCAATATCTGCAAAGGAGGCTGACTAGATATGCCACGGCTTAATAGCATGCCGATAATGATCGTGGTGGTCACTACAACAGCAAACCCGATGGCGAGTAAGCCCCATGGAATTTGGTAAGGATCTCCTTCAAAGACCAATTTACCTAACAGCATGCTAGCAGTTAATGCCAGCATTGATCCAGCCGTGGTCGCCATCACTGCAAGCAAAGCATATTCGACGGCTAAAATACCCGATATCTGCCTTCGACTGGCACCAAGCGTGCGCAGTAGAACGCTCTCCCGGATTCTAACCCGCCGTCCAGCCAGTAGCGATGCGACCAAAACAATCGCGCCAGTTATAACTGTGAACAAGGCCATGATCTGAACCGTTTTCCCCGCTGTCGTCAGAATCGACTGCACAGTCCTCAAAATCAAACTCAGGTCAATGGTGTTCACAAAAGGCAGCTTTTTGAACATCGCCTGTTGGAGCTTGGCAGTAGTGTCGTCATCCGGCGAACGCACCGCCAATACATTAAACGAGACGTAGTCATCAATCGCACCCTCAGGGAAAACGATGAAGAAATTAAGATTCATACTACGCCAATCTACTTCACGAAGGCTGGCAATACGCAGCGTTCGCGTTTCGCCAAAGCCTTCAATAGAGATGGTAACTTCATCGCCTAATTCGAGCCCAAGATCTGTCGCAAGTTTTTGTTCAAAACTAACGGGGATAGGCGCATCACTTGATAAGTCTTTGACCGTTCCGACCCAGGCACCGCCAACCAATTTCTCGGTATCAGAGATCGATTCACGATAGGTTGAGCGAAACTCACGCTTTAATATCCATGTTGGAATGCGTCGCGCTCCAGATTTTGGTTTGGCGATAAGCTCCTCGACTGGACGACCTTTTATTTCTGTTAGCCTCATTTGCACGATCGGAGCATTACCAATCAGCTTTACGCCATTTGATGAAACTAAATTTTCAACCGATTCCTTATCTTCAGGAGGGACATCAACAAGAAACATGTTCGGCCTACCATCCATCCTAACAGGATCAAGCCACTGGAGTAAAATATTCTGCATGAGCAGTAATGTGAAAATCAGAAAAGTGCCCAAGCCGATGGAAACCATAAACAGGCCTGTTTGGTTATTGGGTCTGTGCAAACTAGCAATTCCTTGCCTGATGATGAACGGCCAAGATGGCCTTGAAATCTTCTTGGCAATCCAGCGCAAAAACTTTCCACTCACACTGAGAAAAAGGAAAGCAATGACCAGAAAACCTGTGTATCCAAGTGATGTTTTCCATCCATCAGACAGATTCTGAGTATCCATCCACGTCAGTAAAAACGCCAAGACCACCAAGCAGACCAGAAAGATCCAGCGCAGCGGGTCACGGGAAGATTTTTGCAAGCTAACGTCCTCATTGCGCAGAGCCGCGAGTGGGCTAACACGACGTAATGCCAATAGAGGGAGTAGCGCAAAGCTCACGCAAATAATCACCCCTACAAGACCAGCTTTTATGACCTCAAACCAGGTAGGCGCTAACTCAACAGCAAAGGGTAGCGTGCCCACAGGTAAATTGTTTATCACCGCGCTGAGAATATAAACAATCGCAGCACCTATCATGACCCCTCCAACCGTACCCAAAACACCCATGATAATGCTCTGCGCAAGATACACCGCAAATGCGCGTGCCGATGAGCTACCCAAACAACGCAGCGTCGCAATACTACGGAGCCTCTCAGAAATGTGGATGTGAATCGCGCCCGCAACACCTATACCACCAAGGAAAAGTGCGCTAAATCCAATCAGGTTAAAGAACGTGTAGAGCCGATTGATCGCCTTTTCTATATTCTGACTACGCTTTTTTGATGTAAGTAAAGTAAGTCTCTGCTGCTCAAAAACCTCAACATTTTTTTCCGCCAATGCTTGAACATCAACACTGGTTGGCATCTTGAAATAAGTTCTGTAAAAAACTAGGCTCTTGCTACCCACGAGATTTGATTTCTCAATGACATCCATCGAAGTCAGCGCCGTCGGCGAGAAAGCAGCAAAGCCGGAACCAGAAGGCGGCGCTTGCTCTAACACACCAAGCACAGGCAGATTCAAATCACCCACTTTAACCATGTCGCCCAAGCTGGCATTCATGTTTTTGAGAAACGATGCCTCTAGGATGACACCTGGTGTTTTCTGCACTTTTTCCCAAGCATCAGGTGGGCTGGTCACTATGTTACCATAAAACGGAAACGCACCTTCCAAGCCTCGCAAATTAACTAACTTCGGAGTCGTTGACTCACCCACACTTAGCATCGTGGAAAAAGATACTTCACTGGCTTTCTCCCCGCCATCACTGGCTAATTCATCCATCAGGGATTCCGTTTTTTCAGTGTATGCCTGGCGCGAAGAAACCATGAGATCGGCACCTAACAGTGACTTTGCCTGAGACCCAACAGCATCATTAAGATTTTGCCGAAGGGATCCAATTGTCACCAGCGCGGCAACACCAAATACAATCGACGCAGAAAACATCAAAAGCCGCCAGCGCACGGATCTGCTGTCACGCCAGGCCATTCGCCAGGCCCACGCGCCGCAGAGGTGTCGGATAATGCCAAACATCGATTGTCTTAATTGTTTGTATTTTCGACGAGTTTGCCGCCCTTGAGTCGGAAAACGTGGGACGCCTTCTTGGCGAGTTCCAGATCATGGGTCACGACCACTAACGCCGTGCCGAGCTCGCGATTCAGATCAAACAGCATTTTTTCAACAATTTCGCTCGCCTCCTCGTCAAGGTTTCCAGTCGGCTCATCAGCGAATAAAACGTTTGGCTTATGGATAAAAGCACGGGCAATCGCAACCCTCTGCTGCTCACCACCAGAGAGCTGGTTCGGGTAATGTTTTATCCTCTTCCCGAGTCCAACTCGATCCAACAGATCAGCCGCGCGATCGGAAAGCGCCGCCCCACTCATGCCGCTCAACTCTCCTGGGATCAGAACGTTTTCAAGAGCGGTCAACGTCGGCATCAGCTGGAAATTCTGGAAAATGAAACCCACTGATTCGCTGCGTAGCCTGGCACGATCATCTTCGCCAAGCTCGGAAATGTCCCGTCCGTCCAGCTCAACGCTACCGCTCGTTGCTCGATCCAACCCGGCGCAGAGTCCTAGTAAGGTGGTCTTCCCGCTACCCGAGGGGCCAACAATTGCAGCCGTTTCACTTTGCGGAACCCCGATGCTTACACGATCCAGCACCGTAAGCTCATGGTCGCCACTCATGTAGGTTTTCGTAAGTTCGCGTGTCTTGAGAATATAATTTGTTGCCATGATCTTCTAGCCAATTCCTATGAACGGGTTACATTGCATCGACTCTGGTTTGTCCAATGAATCACCAGGTGTCACACTGGCTGCATCATGATACACCTTTTCCAAAGACCGTCTTTATTTTTTCATGGGATTCTTCTTCTCGCTATATGCGTGGTCTCTATGGCTCACGCAGCGGAGCAAACCCCAAAGAAGATCGTTTTTTTAGGTGATAGCATTACTGCGGGCTACGGGTTAAAAAAAGAAGAAGCTTACCCAGCATTGATCCAGAAGTTGGCGCAAGCAGATGGCCATGACATCCAGATCATTAACGCCGGATTAAGTGGTGACACCACAAGTGGTGGTCTACGCAGAATCCGTGTGCTCGCCAGGAAATCGATAGACGTGTTGGTCATCGCCCTAGGTGGTAACGATGGCCTGCGCGGTATTCCACCGAAAGCCAGCCAGAAAAACCTCGAATCCATCATTGATATTGTTCAGCAGAAACAGCCTGACACTAAAATCATCATCGCCGGCATGCAAATGCCCGACAACATGGGTGAGGACTATACCGATGCTTTCCAGAAAATTTTTGCATCCTTAGCCAAAAGGAAAAAAGTCCATCACCTCAATTTTTTGTTAGAAGGAGTAGCCGCTGAAAAGTCGCTGAACCTTCCCGATGGAATTCATCCGAATGCTAAAGGACAAACGGTTGTTGCCAAGCATGTCTACAAGGCGCTGGCTCCGTTGCTGAAGTAGCCCTACACTTCAATTTTCTTTGTTCCTAGACCTGTCTCAGGACGTCTGCGTAGCCCAACTGGTCAGAGGCATCCGACTTAAAATCGGGTAGTTGCTGGTTCAACTCCAGCCGCAGATACTTTTTTTATTTAACGCCCACGTATCCCAATTGGTGAGAGGACGCCGGCTCAGACCCGGTGCGTTGTAGGTTCGACTCCTACCGTGGGTACCATTTTCAGGAGTTTCAACCGGACAGGCGTGCCGGGTCGGTTTGCTAAACCAGGCGTTCCTACTTTATTAGGAATGAGGTTCAAGTCCTCGGAACTCCGCCAATTTTCTATCTGGTCTATAGCTCAACGGTAGAGCTGCCGGCTTTTAACCGGCTGATCAGGGTTCGATTCCCTGTGGACCAACCATATTTATTTGGGAAGTAGCGCAATGGTAGCGCGCCCGCCTTGGGAGCGGGAGGTTGCTGGTTCGAGTCCAGTTTTCCCAACCATATTCAGTCCCTATCTTCTATGTAGTTATACCAAGTAGTGAAACAGGCGGGACGATTGCCGAGATGAATGACTTCCTTGGCAAGGCACGACGAAGGAATGGTGCGGGCACCATGACTAAGGAGAAACGCAGCCAAAGGAGTCATTCATCCGGAACTCTCATTGATCACGAAGTGCTATTCCAAATACCCCAACAATAATCAATCGTCTCGTCTGTTTTGCGGAGTGGTATTAGGATCTCAGCCTTTCAAGCTGAAGAACCGGGTGCAAGTCCCGGTGGGGATACTCTTTCGTGTGGTTTTCCACACATTCTGCCGACACTCCGGCACCGCTACCTGATTGCTCCCGGGTCGTCTAATGGTTAAGACTACGAACTTTGAATCCGTCGATGGTGGTTTGAGCGCACGAAGTTCGTGTATCACGAACCATTCTCAGCCTGAAAGTCCGGAGGAGGATTTTCACAAGCTCGCCCAGCCTGAGTGGACGAAGGCAATCCACCCCTGGGCGCCATCATTTTCTATTGTGCTTTTTCTTAGAGTGCTTTTTCCATTTTGGCCGCATGATCCTCCACCCAATCCAACAGGTGATCCATGAGAGAAATGCGTAAATGCCTAACATGAGCCAGACGCAACCCGTAATTTTTCCACTATGATAAGCTGTATCAGCCATGTTGACCGGTTCGCGCGTCAGCTGAAAAATTACACA
>JBGCEU010000115.1:0-37318 GCA_045106535.1 Akkermansiaceae bacterium
ACCTCCTTCAGAATCGCTATGATCTGACTCTCTGTGTATCTCGATTTCCTCATTTTTGTTTCAGTTTGTATTAGTAGATTCCTCTACTTTAAACTGTCTCGTCAATGGGGAAGCTTACATGCTAAGCATGTCAATGTTTAAGTTTATCGTGAGCGGTAATTTTTAATTTGAATACTCTACCTTATTTTGATTTAGTTCATCCCATGGGTATCACCAGTATGGAGGTTGATGTGGTTTGTGATAACACCACTCCAAATAACGAGCATGATTTTACTTTAGAGCAGAGGGTCGCGCTGATGGAGCAAGTTTTCCCAGAGAAAGGTCGGCTCCGCTGGGACTTTCCTGATCCAGAAACAGGTAAGACGATTATTGCGGGTGCATCTTGTCCGACAAAAAAAAGATTATCTTATGTTTTCTCTGTTAACTTCTGCGGTGAACAAGAGTTAAACCGCATACTGTTGGTCAAGTTAAGTGCAGAAGGTAAAATTCTTACCTATTTTCCGATTACTGAAAAAAGAACTCCTGGAGGTGGTTGGGGGAGTAGCACAGCAAACGGAGATAAAGACCTTTTTAATGAAAAGAGTTTGGACCTACAATCTGAACGAGAACAAGCCATGGCTCATGTCACGGAATTATTTAAATCTGCGGTTGGGAGTGGGGTCTGTCGCGATTCCTCTAATATGGATCCTATTATTGGGCGTGGCCCTTAAGTATATAAGGGGTTCGTTTGCTTCGTCCTCGTAGACCCACTCCAGATCATCTTTAATAGATATATCGCAAATTTGGTGCCATATATCAAAGAAGTCCTCTTCGTTTCCTCTAAACAGCAGAACCTCAGGTACTCCGACAACTCCATTTCTATCATCGAAAATTACGACTCTGAAATGGTTGGCTGGTAAAGTAAATAATCTGTGGAGATTTTCAAATGGAATTCGGCCTACTGGATGCTTGGCAATTTTACGCAGAAAATTCTGCACTGGTAAGTCACATCCGAGACGAGTGGAATTGGTAGTGGAAGCGATCATAGGTATTTGGTGGATTGTCAAAGACCCGATCATAAAATATCATTTCGCGACAATCGTCAATCACCAATGTACATAAATGTGATTCCGTATTTATTGTGACTTACAATGTAAATGCAATGGGTATTGGGCAATTATCCCAATCAGGATCCTTGTCGAAAATAAGCAAATCTATGAGTCCATCAGTTTTCATACGGACTATTTTCTCACCGGTGGGGTCTTCTACTAGCTTTGATGTGTCTAACACCATAATATTGAATGTCGATTTGGCCTTCGTGATTATTCTCTTGAGTTCGGCATCCTCTGCATGGTTTACGAATGTTTCAGATGATTTTTTTGATACCCACGATACACCCAAAATTGCCAAGTCTATATCCGGCATGTATTCAGTAGCAAAATTATTTGTTAGGGGGCCGCCTAGTGTTGATGTTTTGAATCTTTGAACTCCTCCAAGAATTGCTGTATGCACTTCGCATTTAGGATGGCCTAGTTTGTAAAAAGTCTGCCTGTTGTTCGTCCAAATATGTAGAGAACTAACACTATTTTCATGAGTTGGGTCGAACTTAGTTATTTGATTTGCTATTTGTGAAACTGTAGTTCCTGAATCCAAAAATACGCACCTGGAGTGTTTGTTTAACAAACGCGTAATTTTTTTCTCAAGTGCAAAATATTTGGGGTCAGAAATGTCTCCGCAAAATTTGAGAGACCAAGTGGACTCTATTCCTTCTATCGTTTCGTCTTTAATGGAAGTAAGAAAATTTTCTACTGCCGTAGCTATTTTTTGCTTAGCTTCGACATTGTGTTTTTCTCTATACTCATAGGTAGCTGCATGGTGGCTATCGGGAGAAAAAAAGACACCATCTCGACCATCCCTAGCACTAGCTATAGAGGTGCCTTCCTGTAGAAGAATTTTGGCATCTATTTTCAACTGTTGTCTGCTGACCTTACCAAATTTTCCAAATATTTCTTTGTATTTGACCGTTCCTACGGCTTTAAGCCTATCTGCAATAAATTGACGGCGATTTCTTTCGATCTGAGGTTTGTGCACTCGGGAGAATAATACGCGATATAAACTTCGTCAACTGAGGAGTGACAAATTTACCAATACGAATATTCTCAATTTTAGTGTTTCCCAAACCCTGCCACCACCGACGGCACAATCTTCTGCTTCTGATCGGCGTAGATGGCCGCAGTTATGCGGATGTCGCTGTGGCGTAGGTAGCGGGAGGCGGCGAATATCCCTTGCTCGCTAGCAATCACGCTCCCAATTTCTTTCCGTAGCTCGTGGATGGGCTTCGGAGCATTAACTCCATTATTGCGCAACCACGTTTTGAGCGTCTCAATATGTCTTTTGCAGCGATATGCGCTTGAACCTGCGGTGCGTCCGGCAGGGCGGTGGGAGTTGATGACGAATGCGCTGCCAGCTTGTTTTTGGTAGACTTGGAAGAGTGCGGCCATGCCTGCGTCGAGGTGGATTTCTCCGGCGGAATCTTCGCTCTTTAGCCTGTGATAGGTGTTGTCCTCGATGGTGAGGATGTTTTTGGCAAAGTTAAAGGCGCTCCACATGAGATGATCGATTTCGGAGATACGTAGGCCGCAGGCTAGGGCAAGGAGAAATATCTTGTAGGCTTCAGGCTCGTCTTCTTTGAGGGTGGTCTTTGCGGCCTCCATAATACGCTTGGCGTCGATCTGGCTGTGATAGCGGCATGAGGGCGGCTTTTCCATTGTCACGCCCTCAAAAGGCAGGGGAGAGGGCAAGGCTAGCTCTTGTTCTAGGAATGGCAGGAGCTTTTTGGAAAGCAGAGCCTTGGCATTGCGGATGAGGCTGTTGACGGTGGTGATGGATTTCTTGCCGTTGCTGGCGTTGGCTTTTAAAAACTGCTGCTTCCATGTTTGCACGAGCGCAGGGGTGAGTTCATCGAGGGCTACGGCATCGACATGGGTTTTCCATGCCACGTTGCCGCACTCTTCGCGCAGGGGGAATTTGCGGCGTTTATCCAGAGCCATCACACCCGCGACGATCCGGCGCAGGGATTTGGCGTAGGTGATAATGGATTGCTCACGTGCGGAGGAAAATTTTACGTTGGCTGCGACGAGGTCGCCGATGGTGCTTTGGGGTGCTACGCTTTCTTCGGGCTGTTGGGGTTTCGCGTTTGGCTTGTAGCTGGCAATTGTATCATCCCATCCATGCTCTAGCAGATACTTGAATATCTCGGCGGCTTTGTTGGCGGCAGCATCTTTGTTAGGGGTGTTTAGGGGGAAGCGCACGCGCCTGTTTTTATAGACGATTCTGACGCTGTAATCGGGCGATGATGCGCCGCTCTTGCTTTTGACTTTTTCGAGTCTGCTGCGCCAGTAAGCGACCTTTGTTCTGGAGACGGCGCGTGTGAGCGACTGGGCAGAAACTGGGCAGTTCGTGGGGAGATTGGTGGTCTGGGGCTGTCTTGGCATGGCTGGATGCAACATGCTATCAAACCCTTATAAATCAGGGGGAAATAGGGGTTGGGTAGGCGTTTTGCGAGACGAAGAGAGACATATCGAGACTGCCCGAGAAACGCGAAAGAAGAGACTGTAAATCTGCTCACGTAAGTGTACGAAGGTTCGAATCCTTCCCTGCCCACCATCAATCACCCCAGTCCTCACAGAGAGCTGGGGTGATTGATTTTTTAGGCAGCCGGATTAACCAATTTACATATCCCTTGGTAGTTAGTAGACAAGGCTATGAGCAGATTGAAAATCATAGCCGGATTGTTTTTTTGTGTCGTGTTAGCTGCTGCAAGCGCGGTTCATGCGGATGAGGCACCGTATCTGGCGAGTGGAATTAAAATTGGCGAGGTTGATCAGACGTCGGCTATTGTGTGGGTTAGGCTGACTCAGGAAAAGCGCGCGGGCTTCGACAAGCTGCCGATTTTTACCAAAGGGCTGAAGCGCAACGAAAAAGATGCGGGGGCTATGCCCGAGGTGGTTGTTCCCGGTATGCTGGGTGAAGCTCGGATCGGATACGGGATTAAAAACCAGAAGAAGGCACTCACATGGACAGCATGGGAAAAAGTTTCTGCGGAGCACGATTTTATTCACCAATTTAAGTTGGCGGATCTGAAGCCAAATAGCCACTACGCATGCCAGATTGAAGTGCGAGGAATAGATCATGAAAAGGCATCAGCAAGCATGCCCGGTGGTTTCAAGACAGCTCCAGAAAAATCACAAGCTGCTCCGATCCGTTTTATCGTGACAACCTGTCAGTCGGTAAGAAGCATCGATTCAGGTGCAGAGGGGCATGTCGCCTACAAAGCGATGCTAGCATTTGACCCACACTTTTTTGTGCATACAGGTGACATCCTCTATTACGACAAGGCACCACTTTGCAAAAATGTCGCCCAGGCTCGCGCGAAGTGGAACTTGATCTTTGCCTACGAACATAACCTGAATTTTCACCGTCAGGTGGCGTCCTATTTCATGAAAGATGATCATGACACGCTCAAGAATGATTGTTGGCCAGGTCAGACCTATGGTGACCTAACCTTTGACCAAGGGTTGAAAATATTTCGTGAGCAAGTGCCGATGGGGAAAAAGACTTACCGAACAATCCGGTGGGGTAAGGATGTGCAGATTTGGTTGACCGAGCACCGTGACTTCAGATCGCCTAACAGAATGAAAGACGGGCCTGAAAAAACGATCCTTGGGGAAGAACAGAAGGCATGGCTTATGAAAACGATGCAAGAGTCCGACGCTACCCACAAGTTCCTCATCGTTCCAGGGCCGATCGTGGGTCCTGACAAGCGGGGCAAAAACGACAACCATTCCAATAAGGGGTTTTTCCACGAAGGTCAGCAGCTGCGCGATTTCCTCTCTAAGCAAAAAAACACCTACGTCATATGTGGCGATAGACATTGGCAATACTGCTCAAAAGATCCTCAGACTGGCGTATTGGAAATGGGTTGCGGGCCGATCAATGACCAGCACATGTTTGGCGGCAATTCGGGCAAAAAACCAGATATGCATCGCTACTTCAGTGCCAAAGGAGGTTTTCTTGGTGTCAGTGTGACCGATGGCAAAGCTAAGGCTGAGTGGATGTCGGCTGAAATTCCCGCAGACTCTGAAAAGCTTCAGGTTCTTCATACCGAGAACTTGGGTAGTGAGTAATGAGTCATTGTGGCAAACCAACAGTGAAACATTCGTAAAGAAACGACGTATATTTTCCAAAGCATGAAAGCTATCCGAAGTCGCTATTTTTTGACTCCAGTTGTTGGGGCGATCGCAGGTTTGGCAGCCTCGTTGTTCATCGTTCCTAAAGCGGCGGCTGAGATTTCATTTAATCACGACGTTCGCCCGATATTGTCTGACCGCTGTTTTGCATGCCATGGATTTGATGCGCATGAGCGAAAAGGTGATCTTAGGTTAGATATTGCCGAAGGTAAGGATGGGGCTTATCGGACTTACAAAGGGTCTACGGCAATCACTCCAGGGTCGCTTGAAAAAAGCGAAGTCTGGAAACGCATTATCAGCAAGGATGAAGACGAGGTAATGCCGCCGCCGGACTCTCACAAGAAGGTGCTCTCAGTCGATGAGCAGGCAATCATCCGGCAATGGATTCTCGATGGCGCGAAATACGAAAAGTTTTGGGCATTTGTGCCACCGGAGAAATCCGAACTCCCCAAGGTGAAACAAGTCGATTGGAGTGACCAGGCAATTGACCGCTACGTGCTACACAAGCTGGAAAAAGAGGGAGTCAAGCCATCGCCTGAGTCTGATAAGCGTATGCTAATCAGGAGACTGAGCTTTGATCTAACTGGTCTGCCGCCCACACGTGCGCAGGTGGAATCATTTCTTGATAACAAAAAGCCCAATGCTTACGAGACACTTGTCGATGATCTCCTGTCGCGTCCCCAATACGGTGAGCACATGGCGCGCTACTGGCTCGATTTGGTGCGCTTTGCCGACACCAATGGCATGCATAAAGATTTTTATCGGAACAACATCGCCTACCGTGATTGGGTCATCCGAGCCTTCAATGATAACCTCGGATATGACGATTTCTTACGCTACCAGCTGGCTGGTGATCAAATACCCGAAGGCGGGAATGACGCGCTCGTGGCATCAGGTTTCAATCGCCTGCATCTGATCATTGACCGAGGAACCGCATTGCCAGAGGAGAGCGATTTCAAAAATGTGTTAGATCGTGTGTCGGCTGTCGGAACCGCGTTCATGGGGCTGACGGTTCAGTGCGCGCAGTGTCACGATCATAAGTATGACCCGATCACCAAGAAAGAGTTTTATTCCCTCTATGCCTTTTTTGATAATATCGATGCCCCTCCGGAAACCAGAGGGCGTGAGAGGAATGGTCTTCAAGCTCCATTTGTGTCACTGGCGACCCCAGAGCAGAAACAGAAGCTAGCGGAAATGGATCTCCAGATTGCCGATCTAACAAAAAATAAGAACTTGTCCAAGGAAGACGAAAAAGCACTAGCAGCTGCAAAAAAACAACGAGCCGACTACGATAGCTCCATCCTCAAGGCCATGATTTCTCGTGAGAGCAAGGAAATCAAACCAACGCACATCCGCGAGCGTGGCCAGTATGACGCTCTTGGTGAGGTGGTGCAGCGCGGAACACCAGCATTTCTTCCACCTCTGAAAAAGAAAGGGCAGGTAGCGTCACGGCGCGATCTAGCAGATTGGTTTGTCGATCCCAAGCACCCACTGACCGCACGCGTCGCAGTGAACAGGTTGTGGCAACAGTTTTTCGGTGTTGGTCTCGTTAAGACGTCCGAGGACATGGGAGCGCAAGGAGAGGTCCCGAGCCATCCTAAGTTACTCGATCACCTTGCCGTTTCCTTTGTCGATTCTGGGTGGGACACTAAAGCCTTGGCGAAGCAGATTGTGATGTCAAAGACTTACCAGCAGTCGTCAATCGCCAGCCCCGAAGAGTTTAAAAAAGATGCTGAAAATCGGCTGCTCGCACGTGGTTCACGTTTCCGAATGGATGCTGAAATGATTCGCGACCAGATCCTCGCAACCAGTGGTCTGCTATCGAATGATATGTATGGTAAAAGCGTTAAGCCGCCCCAGCCCGATGGTCTCTGGCGCGCTGTCTCCATGATAGGGGAGCGGTTCAAGCCGGATACAGGTGATGCTATTCACCGCCGTAGTGTCTACACTTTCTGGAAACGTGCGATGCCACCACCGCAAATGACTATCCTTAACGCACCGATCCGTGATGCCTGCATCGCACGCCGCGAGCGCACTAACACCCCGACGCAGGCACTGCTGTTGCTCAACGAGAGCGAATACATGAAGGCCGCGCGTAAGCTGGCAGCCGATACCTTGGCCAATCAGAAAATCACGGACGAACAAAAAATCGACCACATCTACGAGACAGTGACATCAAAGGTTCTCGATGAGTCTGAGCGCGCGACTTATCTCAAGCTCTTGGACGATTTGCAGGCAACATATACCAAGGACAGCAAACTTGCCGAACAGCTCTGCGAGGGTCTTGAGCTGCCTGACGCTGAGACCAGGGTTCGCGTCGCGGCGTGGTCGGTGCTCGTCAACACACTCTACAATCTCGACATCACCAAAACCCGGGAATGATATCGCTATGAACTTTAGTTTTTCAGAATCCATCACCAATCAGTCGCGCCGACAATTTCTTCTGAACACAGGCATGGGCTTGGGCTCTGCTGCTCTCGCTTCATTGGTGCCTCAGATTGGTCGAGCCGCGACAAATGCTACAAACAGTTCCGGTCATCATCATCCTCCGCGTGCCAAGCGGGTCATCTTCCTGTTTATGGCAGGTGCTCCCAGCCAGATCGATCTATTCGATTACAAACCGGACTTGCAGAAGCTTTTTAAAACAAAACTTCCAGAGTCGATCAGCCAAGGTCAGCGGGTCACCGCCATGACTAAGGGCAAGGAGCAGCTTGTAGCACCGTCAAAATTCAAGTTCAGCCAGCAAGGTAAGAGCGGCGTTTGGATGAGTGAGCTTCTTCCTCACCTGTCGACTGTTGCGGATGACCTTTGCCTGATTCACTCGTTCCATACCAATGCGATCAACCATGATCCCGGCAAGACCTCGTTCTGCACCGGATCGGAAATCCCAGGTAAGCCCAGCATGGGAGCGTGGCTGAGCTACGGCCTTGGTTCACTGAATAAAAACTTACCCGACTACGTGGTGCTGCCCTCCGCCCGTTGGAGTGGAAAAGTCAACGTGCAGGCACTATACTCGCGCCTCTGGGGTAGCGGATTCCTGCCTTCCAAACACCAGGGCACTTCGTTCCAAAGCACCGGAGACCCTGTGCTTTTCCTATCGAATCCCAACGGGGTTAGCCCGTCTGTTAGGCGGCGGATGCTCGATACGCTCGACGAGGTAAACCAGAAACATTTCTCGGAAATTGGTGACCCTGAAATTGAAACAACAATTAGTCAGCAGGAAATGGCATTCCGCATGCAGACATCAGTGCCGGAGCTAACAGATATTTCCAAGGAACCAAAAGAAGTGCTCGATATGTATGGACCCGAAGTTAATGATCCTGGGTCTTACGCTCGGAACTGCCTGTTGGCTCGCCGTATGGCAGAGCGTGACGTGCGTTTTGTCCAGCTTTTCCACCGTGGATGGGATCACCATACCCGTCTGCCAGAAAACCTCCAAGGGCAGTGCAAGGACGTCGATCAACCGACCATGGCATTACTCAAGGATCTTAAGATGCGTGGTTTGTTAGATGATACTCTGGTTGTCTTTGCCGGAGAGTTTGGCAGGACAGTTTATGGTCAAGGTACGCTCACGGCGGATAACTACGGTCGTGACCACCACCCACGCTGCTTCTCAGGTTGGCTCGCCGGGGGCGGCGTCAAAGGGGGGATGCATTTCGGTAAGACGGATGACTTTAGCTATAACGTTGTCGAAGATCCAGTACACGTCCGCGATCTCCACGCCACCATGCTGCACCTCCTTGGCCTCGATCACCACAGGCTATCTTTCCCACACCAGGGACTCGACCAAAGGCTAACGGGCGTCGAGCCATCAAGGGTTGTTACGGAGATTATGAGTTAGGAAAGCTCGTGATTACCTGCTTGTAGCCTTGGCGTTGGGCTGCATGATGGAGTTCTAGCCCCACACGGGTTTATTTGAACTATGGAATTACTCGATGTTTCCGCAATCCTGCTGTCGCTTGCGGCGGTGTTTGCTTACGTAAACTACCGCTGGATTAAGCTGCCGACGACGATTGGTATCATGCTGATCAGCCTGGTGCTGAGTTTATTGCTGATTGGGGTAGGACAGTTCCTGCCGGATATGCCTGATGCGGTGGATCGCTTTGTTACTCAGATTGATTTTAACAAAGCGCTGATGAACGGGATGCTGAGCTTTCTGCTATTTGCCGGTGCTCTGCATGTGAATTTACATGAGCTGAAGAAGCAGGGAAGACTCGTCAGTATCATGGCGAGCGCAGGAGTGATACTTTCGACGTTTATTATCGGGGCAGCTTCTTACTGGCTGTTCCAGGCTCTAGGGATCGACGTCCCATGGATCTGGTGCCTTGTTTTTGGTGCGCTCATCTCACCAACGGATCCGGTTGCCGTACTTGGCATTCTGAAACGAGTGGGTGCACCGAAGTCCTTGGAGACCAAGATTACTGGTGAATCGCTTTTTAACGATGGTGTTGGTGTGGTGGTTTATCTGGCATTGCTGGGTATTGCCGGCGTGGGAGCGCATGGTTCTGGTGATCACGGACCGGGAGCTATCGCGATGCTCTTTGTGCAAGAGGCTGGCGGTGGTATCTTGTTGGGTGGTATCCTCGGGTTCGCGTGTTACAGTCTGCTGAAATCGATTGATAACTACCACGTAGAGGTGCTGCTGACGCTAGCTATTGTGTTAGGAGGCTATCGATTGGCAATGGCACTGCATTTGAGTGGGCCACTTGCGATGGTTGTGGCCGGACTAATGATAGGAAACCACGCGCGTGAAGATGCCATGAGCGAGCGCACGCGATTACAGATCGATACTTTCTGGGAGCTGATTGATGAGATTCTCAATGCACTACTTTTCTTGCTGATAGGTCTGGAAATATTTGTTTTGGACTTTTCTACGCCAGTGTTGATCGCGGGGCTACTACTGATTCCAATTACCCTGCTTGCACGCTTCATCGCGGTGTCCATTCCCGTGACAATTCTTAAACGATGGCGCGTGTTCACGCCGGGAGTAGCGAAAATTCTGACGTGGGGAGGTATTCGTGGAGGGATTTCAGTCGCGCTAGCCCTTGCGATTCCTACAAGTATGGGTGAGGTGCGTGATGTGATTTTGTTAGTGACCTATGTGATCGTGATCTTCTCGATTGCTGTGCAGGGTATGACATTAAAACCGCTGATTGCTAGGGCGATTGATAAGTCCAATGAGTAGCCATGCCTGCGAAGAAAAAGAAAAGTAACAAGCCGCTTGTGGGTAAGGCTCTGATCAAGGAGGTGAATCGCCGAATTCGCGCTGCGCGTAGCTACTGGGATGCCCATAACAACCGCGCATGCCGAGGCGAGCGTGAAAAGGCCATGGCACTTTATGAGACTCTAACCAAGGATCAGCGTGAACAGGTGCCGCAGACATTACGCGTATGGCTTCGCTACCGAAGCGAGAAATATTTTGGTGATCATCGGACGAAACCGGGAAGCGGTAGGAAGTGAATTAGTGGTTCTTCGGCATGACTATGACTCGAAAATGTGTATCAGATTTGTGGTTCTCGCCGTGTGCGTGTTACTGTTCTATCATTGTTAGTGCCCTAAGCGGGTCGGCGCATGCGGAGGTGGAAACTGAGCTGCCTGCCACAGTCATCCTGGCAGAAAGAAGGGGGGCTTATGCGGCAAATTATTCGATGTGGAGCACGGATGAAATCCGTGAACTTTCTCCGCGCAGTGTCGATGGATTGCTCGCTCACGATCCGTCGTTTTCATTATTCAGACGCCAGAATGCTCTGTTTTCTAACCCGACAAGCTCCGGAGTGAGTCTTGGGAACACAGGGGCTTCCGCCGCTTCCCGATCACTTGTTCTGCGTGATGGGATTCCTCAGAACGACCCGTTCGGTAGCTGGGTGTCGTGGACGCGCTATGATGTCAGCACATTGTCGTCTGCGCGGATCACTTCCTCGGCTGAGTCGGCGGTGTGGGGAAACATGAGCCCTGCGGGAAGCATCCAACTCACCTCGCGTGAAATTGATGAAAACAGGATTAACTTGCGAACGATCGTCGGTTCGCAGGGAACTTTCGGAGGTTCTACAACGATTGACCAAATCTCTGAAAATGGTGAGCTGGCTGCGTCGGTGCATTTATTTTCCTTCAAGTCTGATGGGTTTTATTCGCTTCAGAAATCGCAGCGTGGGTTAGTTGATCGGCGGTTAGATCTCGATTATCAGGGGATAGATATGCGATTCAAGTGGCAGCCACGCAGCGGCTTCACGTTAGAGTCGACTTTCTCTTTTTATGATGAAGAGCGAGGAAACGGAACCACGCTTAGCCGAAATGATTCTCGTGCGTTTGATATTTCAGTTCGCGCGACGCATCTGAATGAAAATGGTAAGATTCAGTACCTTGGCTATTACCAAAGACGTGATTTTTCTTCGGTCTTCGCGTCGGTGGCGGCTGACCGTAACTCTGGGCGTATGGCACTCAATCAATACGATGTCCCCGGGGAGGGTTATGGTGGAGCCATTGTCCGTCAGCGTGAGGTTCATGAAGATCTTGATCTAACTATGGGCTTGGATTTTCGATTTCTTGATGGAGAAACTAATGAAGATGCTGGCACATTTCGGCGCAGACGAGCCGGCGGGCGGCAATCTTTTGTTGGGCTCTTTGGTCAATCAAGTTGGAAGCTGAATGACGATACTCGGCTTGATACGAGTCTTAGGCTTGATCACTGGTCATTTACCAATGGTTTTAGAAACGAGCGATCGCTCGGAACCGGTGCCATCTTGAGATCGGATGATTACGATGATCAGTCATCCATAGAGCCATCGGTATCAATTTCCTTGAGACGCGAATTGGACGAAGACACTAAGATTTGGCTCTCGGCAGGATCTAGTTTTCGAGCACCCAGTATCAACGAGCTATACCGTCCTTTTCGAGTGCGTAGCGATGTGACGGAAGCGAATGCCACACTTGATCCAGAGAGGTTTTTCACGCTGGAAGCTGGGGTAGAATGGCAGCACGAGGAGTCATTCGATGTGTCTGCGACGATTTTTCATCACTGGATTCAAGATGCCATTGCCAATGTGCCGGTTACAGACCCAGCAGACATTACCCGAGTTTTTGGAACCTTACCTGCGGGTGGGGTGGGTGCTCAAAGGCAAAATATCGAGGAAGCACGTGTATTAGGTCTACGCACTTCGGTTGAGTATACTCCAGACCCGAGGATTACGCTACGTTTTGATGGGCTTTGGAGCCACACGGAATTTAACTCATCTCCAGATCAGAGACTGATTGAGGGTGAAGCGTTTCCTCAGAGCCCGGATTTCAGATTGACTGGATCAGTAATTGTTAGGCCTACAGATGATTGGTCGTTTTTTGTTGGCGCTGAATATGCAAGTTCGGTGTTTGATGATCTTCTCGGGCAGAGAGAGCTGCCTAGCTACTGGACATGTAGGCTGGGTGGTAGTTGGCAAGCGAGTGAGTCAGTTCGGTTTAATTTCAGGGTGGAAAACTTGTTTGATGAGGAAATTCCGACAGGCCTTGCTGGTAATGGCCTGCGCTCAGTCGGACAGCCTCGCTCAATTTGGTTTGGTGCTGAGTATTCGTTTTGAGGTGAGCAACTTGCGTCTTGTCGGATAACGCAACAGAGTTAAGATTCTGATCAGTATGAAAACTGTAATTGGATTGGCGGTGCTATGTTTGTTAGGGAGTTTGGCCTTGGCTGATGATGTGCCTGATTATTCTAAGATGAAAGTGGACAAGCTTTATGCGGCTCTTTGCGCACAGTGTCATGGAGAGGATCTGAACGAAGGTGTTGGAGGGTCACTTGTTGATGGAAAGTGGAAATATGGAGCCTCGGATTCAGAAATTTTCAAAGCGATCGCAAAAGGTAATGTCGAGTTAGGCATGATGCCTTGGGAGGATACCATTTCTGCGGAGCAAATACGCTCGCTGGTCATTTACATTCGCGAAAAGGAAAAGGCATTTCGCATCAAAGGTATTGAATTTCCCAAACCAGTTCCCGGAAAAGTGACCAAAACCAAGCGTGCGAATTACAAAATCGAAACTGTCGTGGATAAGGGTTTGGAAATCCCATGGGCGATTGCCTTCCTGCCTGATGGGAGCAAGTTGGTCACAGAAAGGCCGGGTAATCTACGTATTATTAATGCTGATGGCACTCTAGACCCGAAACCTGTCAAAGGAACCCCGAAGGTGATACATCAAGGCCAGGGCGGCATGATGGAAGTGGCCATCCATCCAGACTACAAAAACAACGGTTGGATTTATCTTGGTTTTGCCGATGCCACGCATGCAGGAGTGGTTAGCAAACCGAGGCGCAAAGGCTCAAAGAAAAAATCACGTGTTAAGACAATCACGGCAGTTGTGCGCGGTCGGATAAAGAACGGAAATTGGGTTGATCAGGAGTGGATATGGAAAGCGGACAAGGAGTATTACAGCACCAGTGGAGTTCACTTCGGGACACGTTTTGTATTTAAGGACGGATATATCTTTTTTGTCATCGGTGAGCGCGGTGGCAAGATGGAGGTTCAGGATTTATCAAATCCCAAGGGTAAGATCTATCGGCTCTTCGATGATGGCAGAGAGCCGAAGGACAACCCATTTGTAGGAAAGAAAAATGCGGTCAAGGGGATCTGGAGCTATGGTCACCGAAACCCACAGGGGCTAGCTCTCGACCCTCGTGATGCCTCAATCTACAGTACCGAACATGGTCCGCGCGGCGGTGATGAGCTTAATCTGATTCAGAAAGGGCGTAACTACGGCTGGCCAGTGATCACCTATGGTATGAATTACAACGGAAGCCCTATGACGGCACTGACGGCTAAAGAAGGAATGGAGCAGCCTGTGATCCATTGGACGCCAAGTATTGCCGTTTGTGGGCTCGATTTTTATAACAGTAAGGTCTTTCCCGAATGGGAAAACGACTTGTTAGTCGGTGCACTTCGTCAGCAGGAAGTCAGGCGACTGCGTCTGGAAAACAACAAAGTTACCGAGCAAGAAGTGATTCTAAAAGGTCTTGGTCGCGTGCGCGATGTTGCGTCTGGGCCAGATGGATTTGTGTATGTTGTTCTAAATGAACCTCACTCAGTGATTCGACTTGTTCCAGCAAAACCCTAACTGGCTCGCCATGGGATCACTTGGCCTTATCGATCTTCAGTTCCGCTAGCTTCTTGGCTACAGTGGCTCCATGTTTACCCGCTTTCACTTGCTTATCGATGGCTAGAATCTTGCCATTTTTTCCAATGAAAAAAGTCCAGCGTTTTGGGTAACGTGCCTTGCCTGTGACCACGCCATAGGCCAATGCCGTTTTACGTGTCGGATCACTGAGGATCGGGTAATCGAGTTTCAGTGACGCAGCAAACTTCTTGTTAGTCTCCTCTGCATCGCAACTTGCTGTGAAGTAGGAGACGTCATAGGCTTTGATCAGTTTGCCATTCTCACGGAACGACACGCACTCGGCTGTTCAGCCTCCGGTAAAGGCTTTTGGGAACCAGGCGATGACGACTGCTTTTTTCCCTTTGAAATCGGATAGTTTATAGCTGACCCCATCACTACCCATGAGTTCGAAATCTGGGGCGTTATCACCAACGTCGAGTGCGTTTGAGAAAACGACCTGCGGTAAGGCGAGAGCCAAGGTGATTAGTAGGGGCAGGATTTTCATGTGATTAGCAGCGGGTTAGCGATTTAGTTCTACGGGGGTGCCCCCGTTCAGGCGAGACTGTTCAGCTGCGAATCCGATGAGATGCCCTTCGACCGAGTTTTCAATCAACGAGCTATCAGATCCTTCGCCACGGAAGATGGCGTCCATGGCGTTGACGAGTCCGAAGTCGCCGCCGCCATGGCCTTGATAGCCTTGGCTTTGAGCTTCATCAATATCGACAAATTCAGTCTCTCCGGATTCGTGGTCGCGGATGCTAATCGGGTGACCGCTGATGGTCTCGTGTTCATTGCCACCTCTCAGGCATGCCTTTGTGCCAAATACTTCAAGAGCACGACCACAGTCAAATGCCGTCATTGTTAGGCTGGCTGTGCTACCATTGGCGAAGTCCATATTGACGACTTGGTGATCGACGGCGTCGTTGTCACATTTCCAAACACAGCGACCCCAAGGTGAAACTTTGAGCCACTCAGCGACATCTTCTTTGCTGCGCTCTGTTGGGTGTGGGTAAACCATGTTCAGCCAGCGTTCCTGCTTGTCGAGGTAGTGGTGGGCGTCATACATGCAGCCGCCTCCTTGCGGTGCGGCGTGTGGACATCCATCTGTGCAGCGCGCGGTGGCACCTTCCGGGGCATTTGATTCATTAAAATAAGAGAGCCGTCCGTATGAGCTGACGCTTTTGCATTTGCTACCTAACAACCATGAAATGTAGTCGGTATCGTGACTACATTTGGCAATGATGGCCGGAGTGCTGTCGCCTGTTTTCCCCCAGTGTCCTCGGACATAGGAATGGCCAAAGTGCCAGGCATCTACACCTTCGTGAGCATGGATGGAGATGATGTCGCCTAGTTGACCTGAACGGATGATCTCGTGAACCTTCGAGTAAAACGGCGTGTAGCGCAGGACAAAGCAGAGTAGGATTTTCCGGTCATGCTTTTTTGCCAACTCGGTTAGTTCAAGAGTTTCCTCAAGCGTCTGCGCGGCAGGTTTTTCCAGCAGGAGATGATAACCTTTCTCAAGTGCTTTTTTGGCTGGCTCAAAGTGATAGTTGTCCTGAGTGCCAATGAAGGCTACATCCGCCATGCGATCTTCGGCCAGTAACTCATCTGCTGAGGCGAAAGTCTTGAAGTCAGGGTTGCCGGAAATCTCGCGTAGTGTATCACGCCTCTCGGCCACAGGATCGGCTCCTGCGACGACGGAATATCTGCTATCGAGAGTGACAGCAATTTTGCAGTAAGTGCGGGCACGAGATCCGCAACCAATGGCCGCGATGGTAAGGGGAGATGCTGAGTTTGGCATGCGCAGGAGACTGCACTAAACCTAACTTCAATTACCAGTGGAAAATCACCGGAGCGGGGACGATACGGATTTTTCCTGGCCCATTGTTTTTCTTTCTTGTAACTGATATCACCAAATTGTCCTTGAATTTGACGGTCGTGCGTGAGCGCTCTTCGGTAGTTACGTGAGAAAGCTGTCGGTAGACGTTTCCTGTATGTGGATCTGTAATTAAGCGGTAGTGTTTTTGCTCTTCGGTGATCACATAATCCCATTTGCCGGATTGGCCTTCTCTGGTTTGTTCGATTTCCGTTTCTGTAGGTTGTCCAAGTGACTTGCTCACCTCATCAAGCGTCATGCCGATGGCGACATCCTTGTTGGCAATCAGCTCCTTGACGATCATTTGACGCTCGTAGAGCTTCTTCAAGTTACTGACGAAATCTTTGTCTTTCGATGCCAGGTGATTTGGGTTGACCCATCCGATGACGCCAGCGTGGCTTGCTTGTCCTTTGACGCGGTATGCCTTGTCGGTCATGGCAAGAAGCTCCACCTTGGTATTTGCCTTGAAAGCCCCGAGTCGACGTCCTTTTTTACCTTTTTTAGTCGCGTAAACAGTCGTGGGCTTGACGACGAGCAGGGTGATAGTGCGGTCAATGTGCTCATTCAGATAAATCACATCGGGGTCGTTGTTAAGCAATGATTTCTTGGGGGCTGCTGTGGCTGGAAATACCAGAGAAATGGTAGCAGCGATTAAGATGAAAGCGGTTTTCATGATGGTAAATGTTAGCGTGGATTGGAGAGGGGTGCCAATGGTAATTTTCCCATGGATATAATTCTTGGTGGTATGACGGGGTGCATTTAGTGCATATTCAATAAAAAATGAGAATCTTTGCGGGGCAAAATGATTTTGAAGGTCTTGCGATCACTAAAAGAATGGTTAATATGCAAACTCATGGATAATCAATGGGTTAAGCAGGCTAGGGACGATTTTGATCTGACAAATCCGGCACACCAGGAAAGCGTGGTTCGGATTGCTGATGGCCTATTGGGGGAGGACGCCCTGAGGGTGGAAACTGAAGGAATCCCTCTTGAAGCGCGGATGGCGTTTCTCCTAGCAGATTCTAAAAAATGGCTGCAACAATGCCGCAAACATGTCCGCGTTTCTGTCGTTTTTGCGATGTGGGGAGAACATAACCGACTCCTCCCCAAAACAGATGAAAACCCACACGGTGAAAATTCCCTTGTGTCTAAAATTGAGCAATTGGATTGGGCGTGCAAAGACACTCAGATCGACTGGCACCTCTACGCAGTGGATGATGGTTGCCCACATGGTAGCGGTAAGATTGCTGACGAAATTGCTAGCAATCATCCGCTGGGTGATCGTGTCACGGTGCTGAGTCTTGCCGATACGTTGCCAGCTTCCGACGGGCCACTGAAAAATTTGGAGAACCCAGATGGGTCACGTAAAGCTGGCGCGATCATTCTTGGAGCCATGAGGGCAATTCAATCGGGAGCGGATGCAGTTGTTTACACGGATGCTGATAATTCAGTCCATCTCGGGCAGTTAGGTTTATTGCTGAGGCCCTTTGTTGATCAGCAGACTGCCGTTGTGCTCGGCAATCGAAAACACCCTCAGTCGGTGTTAGTCAAGGAAGGTGCTCGCTGGGGTATTGGGATTAAGGTTTTGCGTCATATGCAACGGATGATTGGGTATGCAGTTTTTTCCAAGGGAATATTGGATACCCAGGCGGCCTTCAAGCTATACCAAAGTGATTTGTTAGAAAAAATCATCTCCGAACCAACAGTCTATGACTTCTCGTTTGATACTGATTGGATTCTTGCTGCGCTCAGCGAGGGTGTGGAGATTGCGCAGGTGCCGTTTGCATTTATTGATTCCGCCGCGGAGTCTGCATCTATAACACAGGGTCCCATGACGACCTGGGAGACCTTGCTGTTTGGTCTGGAAAAACAAGTGCGTCGATACGGGTTTTCCACTGGCGATGCCGCTGAAATGTCAGAAGTTTTGCGTGAAGAGATCAGTGGTCATAAAGACCTGGAAAAGCTCATCAATCACTTGCCCCCAGAGCTGGAGGCTGCGGGAGAAGACGATTTTGGCAATACAGAGGTCATGACACCCCTGGCATTGAGGCGATGGATCCGGCAACGACTAGCATCAGCTTAGAGCGAGGATCACAGTGGCTCGGCAGCCGCCAGTTGGGATGTTTTTCAATGAAACCTCACCGTCGTGTAGTTTAACAGCTTCAAGAACGAGTGGTAGCCCCAGCCCCGTGCCTTTTTGATCGGTGCCTGGTCGAGGTAGGGAATAAAAATGCTCAAATGCACGCCGCTCGGCGTAATCCGGAAGGCCTGGCCCTTCATCGGAAATTGTGATGATGATCCGATCGTTGTTCGTTGTTACTGTTAGGTCGACCGTGCCGTTTTCAGGAGAAAACCCTATGGCGTTGTCGAGCAGGTTGATGAGTGCCAAGCGTAAGATCATTGAGTCGCCAGTGATGGTGATGTGATCCAGTATGTTACGCTCTAGTGTCAGCATTTTGGTTGACAGTCTCGGGGTAACTTCGTCGGCGATTTCATGGCATAGCTTCGACAGATCAAACGGGCGCTGATTCTCAAGATGCGGTTGACGTTCTAGCTCGGCGAGCCGGAGTAAATCACGGACTAGGCTTTCGCTCCTCGTTGTTTCACGCCTGATGTTCGCCAGGAAACGTTGACGTTTTTCGACTGGCATGTCTTCTTCTAACAGTTCTGCCGCGCCTTTGATTGCTGCCAGAGGGCTTTTGAGTTCATGGGTCAGAGTCGAGACATAATTTTCGACATAACGCCGACCTTCGAGAGTTTCGCGCATATCATGCAGAGCCTTACCAAGGGTATTGACCTCCTTGCCTTTACCAAGGTGCGGCATGGGTAGACGCTTACCCTTGCCAATAGATTGCGCGTAATCTGTGAGCCGGCCGATGGGCTGAAAGAGCCAAACAAAAACCGCCCCAGTAAGTAAGATCACACCAGAGCCAATCAATATAGTCGCAGTTAGAATGTCGCGCCTCCGATCTGTGATAAAAGTCAGAACATCTGCTTGTCTCTTGAAAACAGTGATTACCCCGATGATTTCATCACCAGATTTTACAGGTGCTCCGACATATAGAATTGAGCTGTTGGGGTCGCTCTCATCCTCACGTGATGAACGGGCTCCATATTTACCATTCAGAGTGCGTAAGACATCGTTGTAACGGGAGAAGTCTTTGCCCTCGCGCTTTCCATCAGCTGAATCGAATAGCACGATTCCTTTTTCATCAGTTAGATAAGCATTTAGGCCGATGCTAGTTTTAGTATGTCGGTGGATGTTAGCTTTTAGGGAGTGGGACTGGGCATTTCTGAATGCTGATCGTAGCGCCTGTGCGTCCAGTGTTTCGCCGTCCTTCAGTTCGCTCTCGACCATACCCGCCATGACGTGCGCTGTATCGACCATCACCTCCTCGGTGGCTTGAAAAGTCTGGGCGTCTACGTCATCTAACAAAAAAACAAACATCCGGTAGAAGCCGAACGCAATGATGAGTGCGAGAAAAAATAAGGTGACTCTCGTTAAACGCATAAGGGCTATTCAATATTCAATGTGTAGCCTAGACCTCGCCTGGTCTCGATGGGATCACTGCCGTCTGGAGTACAGGCGCGGATTTTTGCCCGCAGTGATTTGATGTGGGCGTCCACCGTGCGATCCATCGCTGAGCCAGGGTCTTCCCATGCTCTTTCGAGTAGCTGCTCGCGGGTGAAAATTCTCCCTGGCTGTGTCATTAGCGCTGCGAGAAGTTTGTACTCATGGGCAGTAAGAACTAGCGTCTGCCCATGGCTGGAAATCGTCATTGAGTCCTCGTTGTGGTGCAGCGAATCCGTGGGAGCAGTCATTTGCTGAGCTGTCGTTTTGGGAGAGTTTCCCGCGCGGCGTAGGATGGCTCTTACTCGTGCCGCCACCTCGCGTGGGCTAAAGGGCTTGGTGACGTAGTCATCGCCGCCGAGCTCTAATCCGAGGATGCGGTCGACTTCAGAATCCCTTGCGGTGAGAAACAGTATCGGTAGCGAGGAGACTTTCCTGATTTCCGTGCAGAGATCAAATCCTGACATGTCGGGAAGCCCAACGTCCAAGATTGCGAGACGAAATGTGCTGTCAAGCAGCTCTACTGCTGCGCCAGCAGTCGTGGCATGCGAAACCTCGAAATGCTCTGTTTCCAGTGCATAGATAAGGTTTTCAGCGATCGATGTCTCGTCTTCAACCAGTAAAATTCGGGGCATGTAAGTATTCTAAGTTTCAAATTTAAAATTCCAAACCTCAAATATCCGTTATCTCGGGATAAACCGCTCGACAGCTCGCAAATCCACACCTAGTTTGTGCGCCCATCATTGATTCACAACAATTTATGAAAAAGAAATACACTACTATCACCCTGGCACTCGCAGGGATCATTAGCGCAGGTCAAGTCTGTGCTCAGGCGCCCGCGCAACCCGCTCCTGGAGCGCCTCCAGTAAAACCTGCGGCACCCACAATGTCTGCGAAAGAAGCTTTTACGATTGGTTCATATGTACTCGGCCATCAGCAAGGTCAAGGCCTGCATGGAGCCGGATTTGGAGAAAAAGAATTCAGTGCTGACGAGCTCATGAAAGGCCTAATGGCAGGTCTCAAAGGTGAGAAGTCTTCCATCCCTGAAGAGAAAATGCGTGCTGCCATGCAGGTGCTTCAAGGGCTTGCTAGAGAACGCCAACAGAAGAAAGCTGAGCAAAAGCTGGTAGATAATAAGGCCTTTTTAGAATCTAATGGAAAGCGCGAGGGCGTTAAGACAACTGCGAGTGGCTTACAATACGAAGTTTTGAAAAAAGGAGGCGACAGAAAATATGTTGCACCCGCTGGAGGAGGCCAAGACACCGGCACCAAATTCATTCTTCACTATAAAGGTACACTCATCGACGGTGAGGAGTTTGATAGCTCAATTAAGCATCAACCAGACGGCAAGCCAGCTGAGTTTGGCTTAGGTGTTGTTCCCGGATTTGCTGAGGCACTCAAAATGATGCCTGTAGGTGCCAAGTGGAAAGTCTTCATTCCTTCTGCATTGGGTTACGGTGCATCACCTAGAGGACCCGGTGGCCCAAACAGCCTGCTGATTTTTGAAATTGAGCTCGTAGATATTAAAGCAGCCCCTGCTACACCACCAGCTCCGCCGCAAGTACAGCCTGGACCTCCTCGTCCTAAAGCGAGCGCTACCACTCCTCCTGTGCGTGTTCCGGCACCACCAAAGCCAGCAAAAACTGAAAAGGCTGAGTAAATTCAAAGATTGCCCTGAGGCACATTTTAACCAAGGCTACTCCGACACGACGGGGTAGCCTTTTTTGATACTTCCGACTCAATACTCACCACTTGAATATTTATGTATCGCACTGGAATAGGATATGATGTCCATCAATTTGCTGAAGATCGCCCATTAATTCTTGGCGGTGTAGAAATCCCGCACAGCCATGGTCTCTCAGGGCACTCGGATGCTGATGTTCTGAGTCACGCGATTGCTGATGCCCTGTTAGGGTGCCTCGGTTTGCCGGATATTGGTCACTATTTCCCTCCCGAGGACGACAGTATTGAGGGGATTTCATCACTCAAAATTCTGGAGAAATGCCGTGAGCTTGGTGACGAGCGAGGTGCAGTGATTCAGAATATTGATTCCACGATGATCGCCGAAGCCCCTAAAGTGCTTCCCCATGCCGATGCGATGAAAGCGAATATAGCCGAAGCTCTGGGTATCACTGTCGGACAGGTGGGTATCAAAGCCACGACTAACGAGACCATGGGATTTGTCGGTAGGAAAGAGGGGATCGCCGCACTTGCCTCCGCTATGATCAAGCTTCCCGAATAGTTTTTTCCGATGGCGAAAATTCCTGATCTACCTGAAAATGAGCGGCCGCGTGAGCGCTTCGCCCGTCTGGGTGCATCAGCGATCAGTGATGCTGAGCTGCTCGCGATTTTTTTGCGTGTAGGAGTGAAGGGCAGCAGTGCCATCGAAGTGGGGAGAAAACTTCTCAAAAAACACGGTAGCTTGACCGAACTCGGCGGGTTGACCGTCAAGGAGCTATCCCAAGAGTATGGACTAGGCCCAGCAAAATCTGCCCAGCTACTAGCAGCGTTTGAGCTGGGTTCTCGTTGTGCCAACGAAAAAATATCGCGCACTCCGATGAATAGTGCTGATGCAATATATAGCGCAGTGGCACCCAGGCTTACTCATGAGCGTAAAGAGCACGTCCTGATTATTTTGTTAGATTCTAAGTTGCGGGGTATTCGCACGATTGAGCTCAGCATAGGGAATGCTAACACAGCACTCTGCGAGCCGCGCGATGTGCTGCATCATGTCTTGATCAATCGAGCCACAGCATTTGTGCTAGTGCATAATCACCCGTCAGGAGACCCAAGTCCGAGTAAGCAGGATATTGCTCTTACCCGAAATATTGCAGAAGCCTCGGTGCTGCTACGTGTCCGATTTGTCGATCATATGATCATCGGGCGCCCTGCCGATGATCGTGATGCCTATTACTCATTTGTATCTGATGGACGTCTCTAGAAAAGCATCCTGAAATATCACTTTTGCCCCAATTATATTATTCATATGAAGCATTTTTTTCTCTTTGTCTGCTTACTAGGTAGTTGTTCTTTAGCAATTACCTCCGAAGCAAAACAGCCTAACATAGTGTTTATTCTGGCCGATGACCTAGGCTATGGTGAGCTTGGCTGTTATGGGCAGGAGAAAATTAAGACTCCCACATTGGATCATCTTGCTACAGAGGGAATGAGGTTTACTCAGCATTACACGGGTGCTCCCGTCTGCGCACCGGCTCGATGTGTTTTGATGACAGGGAAGCATCTAGCCCATGCCGAAATACGAGGTAACAGGGATTCTGGCAACGGTAAGAAATTTCCCGGACAATGGCCGCTTAACGCGGATGCCCTAACTATCGCCGAGGTGTTAAAAGGCGCTGGGTATACGACCGGTGCTTTTGGTAAATGGGGGCTAGGTCCCAGCGGTTCGTCCGGTGACCCAAACAAGCAGGGTTTTGATCGTTACTACGGTTTTAATTGTCAGCGAAATGCCCATAGTTTTTATCCTCCGTTTTTGGATAGCGATGGGGAGGAGGTGAGGATTAATAAAAAGCCAATTAGTGGCCATAGTAAAAAACCCGAAGGCGAGATTAAGGCAGATGACTATCGCGATAAAAACTATGCGCCCGACCTAATCCTTGCTGAATGTTTGAAATTTATTGATTCCAATAAGGATAAACCTTTCTTCCTCTATCTTCCATTCGTAGAGCCGCACGTCGCGATGCATCCTCCACAAGAGTGGGTAGATAAGTATCCAGCGGAATGGGATAAAGAGCCTTACCGCGGCAACCGTGGCTACATCCCGCATCCACGACCTCGCGCTGGCTACGCAGCGATGATTTCCGATCTTGATGAACATGTTGGCACGGTGTTAGCCCGTCTAAAAAAGCATGGGTTAGAAGAGAACACCATTGTGATCTTTACGTCTGATAATGGCCCCACTCATGATGTTGGTGGGGTTGACACAACATTTTTTAATTCCGCGGGCGGATTGCGCGGGCTCAAAGGGAGTTGTTACGAAGGGGGAATACGCGTTCCGACCATCGTCAGGTGGCCTAACAAGGTTAAAGCAGGATCGACAACTAACATAGCGAGTTATTTTCCCGATTGGTTCCCGACTCTTGTCGAGATATCCGGAGCCAAGATTCCAGATGAAAAAGTTGATGGTGTATCGTTGGCTCAGGTGTTGGCTGGTGGAGATCTACCCAAGCGACATGAGCCGATGATATGGGAATTTAATGGATACGGCGGTATTATTGCCGTCCGTGAGGGCAAGTGGAAGGCGCTGCGCACTGGCCTCAAGCGGAAAAATGGACCTACACCGTGGGAGCTTTACGACCTTGAGGAGGACAGCGCAGAAAAAAATGACCTTAGTGCGAAGCATCCGGATGTTGTTAAACGACTCGAGAAAATGTGGCTAGCCACACGCACTGTTGAATCTGATTTTCCCGTGCCTATAGTAGATAAAAAATAGAACTGCCGCTCAGTTGCTCTGATAATTAAACTCACTATATGACGAAAATAATTACATCGCTCATGGCTTTGCTGTTGATGGCCTACTTTGCCGAGGCAGAGACTGTTGTAGATGTCACTGAGCACGGTGCTTTACCCAATGATGGTGGAGCGAAAGGAGCGGCAAGGGCTGGTGATGATACCCAAGCATTCAAAGATGCGATTGCTGCGGCGAAAGCAGTGGCAGGCCCTGTTAAACTTTTTGTTCCGCCAGGGGTCTATGATTTTTACCCGAATAATGCGACACAACGGGTGTGTTTTACCAGTAATAGCACGGAGGAGACATCCGATGGCGTGAAGACGATCGCCATAGATCTCGCTGGTCTAGACGATCTAACAATAGAGGGGCGGGGTGCCACGTTCATGATGCGGGGGAAGATGACAATGCTTGTTGCTGAGCACTGTAAGAACCTTTCGATTAAGGGGCTTACTTTTGATTTTAAACGTCCCACCATGTCAGAGCTAACGGTGACCGAAAAGGGTGAGGGTTATTGGATTGGAAAAGTGCATCCAGATTCAGACTACACAATTACTGACAATAAAATCAGGTGGGATGGCGAGGGGTGGAATATTTATCACAACTTAGTGCAGCCCTATGACCACGCTACAAAAACAACGTGGCGTAGCCGGGATCCGACTTCAGGCGCAACCTCCATTCAGGATCTTGGCGATCGCCGTGTGCGCTTCAATGTGGCCGGAAATGCGCTGCGGACTGCCGTTGTTGGGCGCACCTACCAGTTCAGAAATGGCAAACGTAATGCGGCTGGCATGTGGTTTAATCGTTGTAAAAACGTATTAGTCCAAGATGTCAAAGTGCGGGCAATGCACGGCTTCGGCATTCTGGGTCAATACACAGAGAACATGACTTTTGAGAGGTTAGTCGTAGCTCCTGATCCCAAAAGTGGCAGAACAAACGCTTCGTCGGCTGATGTGACGCATTTCTCCGGCTGTAAAGGCCTGATACGGATTGTCGACAGCGTCCTGAGTGCCGCACATGATGATGCCCTCAATGTCCACGGCACCCATCTCCGAGTGATTGGGAAACCTACATCAAACCAGGTGCGTGTTAGATTTATGCATCGTCAGACCAGGGGTTTCCAAGCGTTCTTCCCAGGAGATGACGTTGAGTTTACCGGTCTCAAAACTCTTTTGCCGCTCGGTTCAGCCAAGGTGAAGGCAGTCGTTGTGGAGTCTGATAGTGAACAGCTTCTAACACTCGATAAAAACATTCCCGCTTCAGTAGTCATCGGTAAAGATGCTCTTGAAAATGTTACATGGACGCCTTCGCTGGAATTGATCAACTGTGAGATCAAACAAATCCCAACTCGAGGAATCCTGCTGACCACACCAAGGCGGATTCTCATTCAGGGAAACCGTTTTTACAATACTCGGATGCCTGCCATTCTGATTGAAAAAGACGCAGACGGTTGGTTTGAATCGGGTCGAATCGCCAATCTCACGGTAAAAGATAATCTCTTTCACGAATGTGGAGGGCGTGAAGTCGTTCTGGTGAACCCAAAAAACTCCACGCACGATGGAGCTGTGCATAAAAACATGCTCTTCGAAGGGAATACATTTGTGATGCGGAACGGCAAGGCATTCAACTTCAAGTCCACGGACAACGTGACTATCCGTAACAACCAATTCCGCATGCTCAACGGCAGCACCCCAACTGAAGAGAGCCTGATTCAGCAAAAAAACGCGAGTAATATCAAGTTCATTGGAAATACGATTGCACCTGCTCCCACACCCTCGCCATAATATTAGAGTTAAGGTTGGATTTATTTCATTGGAAAAATTTGTATGAGTAAATAAGCTGAGCTGTGCCCAATATTCATCCCAGCGCCATTGTCAGCGAGCAGGCAGATCTTGCTGAAGATACCTCCGTAGGTCCTTTTGCAATCATCGATGCCGGCGTGAAGATCGGTTCCGGCTGCACCATTGGTGCGCAAGCATGGATCACTGGTGGAACCACGATGGGAGAGGGGAACAATATCGGCTACGGCAGTATTATCGGTGCAGAGCCGCAGTCGATTGGATTTGAGCCTGAGACGAAAAGCAGCGTCGAAATTGGTTCTAACAATAACATTCGTGAATATGTCACCATTCACCGCAGCATTGATGAGGGTGAGAGCACAACCGTGGGTGATAAGAATTTTCTAATGACGGGTGTGCACTTGGCGCACGACGTGAAAATGGGCAGCCACAATAGCCTAGCAAATAATGTCCTGCTCGCCGGTCACATCAAGATGGGAGATCACACGTTTTTGGGTGGTGGCGGCGGTTTTCACCAGTTTCTCCATATTGGCAGTTACGCGATTGTGCAGGGTAATGCCGTGGTTAGCCGGGATGTTCCTCCGTTTTGTATGGCTCACGGCCGTAATGAACTTGCGGGCTTGAATGTCATTGGTCTGCGCCGCGGTGGCTTCACGGCGGAAGAACGCGCCGATATCAAACGTGCTTATAATCTGTTATTCCGCAGCGGTGGGAACTTGTCAGAAGCACTCGAGGAAGCTCATAAAACTACCTGGACGGATGTGGCGAAGCTACTGCTCCACTCGGCAAGGCACGCATCACGTAAAGGGCTGATGCAGCGCTCGTAAAGAGATCGCGCAGAAGGATCACCAGCTGCGCTTGTACTTGACGATACCTTCAGCAATACCCTCGGCAAGTGATTGCCTGAACCAAGCTTTTTTCATCCGCTCCCGTTCTTTTTTGTTAGAAACGAACCCTCCTTCGACCAGAATGGCGGGATGCTTGGAGTGGCGGATCACATAGAAGCGGGCAAACTTTGCGCCTCGGTTGGGTGTGCGTAATTTGCTAGAAATGCCGTTTTGCACCAGTGTGGCGAGTTTTTTTCCTTCGGCGCCGTGATAAAATGTCTCCAGTCCAGCTGCCTCGCGTCGCCATGCGTGGTTGAAGTGAAGACTAACAAAAATAGATTTGCTGTAGCGGTTACCCATGGCGACACGACCAGGTAGAGAAATAAAAATGTCGCTACGCCTGGTCATCTTGGTGCGGATACCTTTGCGCTTGAGTAGGTATTCGAGTCGGAGAGCGGTATCCAGTGCGAGGTGCTTTTCATAGACCTTGCCGTCATGACCACCTCTGTCATGCCCGCCATGTCCCGGATCAATGATCACGTAACGAAAGCTCTTTGCTTCCACAGCACCTGCTAGGGCGCTGAGCAATAAGGTGACAATGAAAAGGAACGTGTGCGTTGTTCGGTGAGTCATTTTCTGGGAAGGGAGCGAGTCGTTCGCGTGTTATAAATTATTTTCTGTAAATAAATGCGGGGCGATCAGTAGCACTACGGATTTTTTTATTCTGTGCAGCCTCAACCTCTGGGCTGTAGGCGACAGATCCGGCAACAACGACGGCACCGTTAAGCGCATAGAGTCGAGGATCTTGTCCGGATACTCCACGTTTGTGGTGGCTGGCTGATAAAACCGCACCATTCGGTGAGATCGTGACGTGGGTGAATACATTGGGTTTAACTTGGTAGAGAGCATGCATGTTGTTAGCGCTGTCCAGGGTAGCCGTCGGAGATCGGATTGTTAGCACCTTGCCCAGAGGTATGGTCGCGATGTGGAGACCAGAATTTGCTGACGAAACTTGGGCGTAAAGTTCGAGTGCACGGTTACCGGTAAAGCTGACCAGCTTGTATTCGCGGATTTCTCCGGGTGCCTGTGGGATACCAGCACGCTGAACCCACATGGTGCGGCCGCCTGTCACCGTGAAAGCGTCGCGATTCGAGGTGAATCCATTTCGTGTCGGCCCGGGCATGTTTACCGTTGCGGAGCAGACGTAGTTACCCATGCGGCCGAGTGAGTAAGTGGTGTTAATATTGATTTTTCGAGAGACCGTTTGTCCTGCGGGAATCATGACGGGATTGTAATTCATCCGTCGGGCGATGGGGATTACTTTGCCATTTGATACGAGGTGAAAGGTAAGCCAAGGACGTGAGCTGTTTCCTCTCAGGGCAAGCTGTCTGCCTGCGTGGTTGGTGATATGTACGGTCGCGGATACTGGCTCGTGGAGCATGTAGCTATCCTTGCTCATCTGGATTCTCACAGCTATCTGAGCATTGGCACTCGAGCCAATGATCAACATGGCTGCGAGTAGGGCGAGTGAGCCCATTTTTCGTAGTCTTGATGTGTTTGGATTCATAGGTAAGTCTAGTAGTAGTTGTTTCCTCGGATGTCGTCAACCAATCATCATTCATCGTGGTTTGACGTGCCTAACGTTCGGAAGCCAAGGTCTGAGCGGCGCAGGCTTCTATCATCCACCCATTCTCTTGCTCGGACTCCGTAGCTTGGTTTGAGATAAGATGCTCCGCAAATCATGTAACGTTCCGGTTGGGTAGGATCTGCTGGGTTAAGGCTGCGTTTTCTCATCCACTCGCTGACATTACCCGCCAGTCCATAGATGTTATTTTTTGTTTTGTCAGACTCATCGACGGGAGACCATCCGCTAGGTTCGATTTTTCCAGGCTCATCACTCGACGAGCAGGCCGCATACCACTCTTCGCGTGTGGGCAGGCGTCTGCCTTTCCACTCCGCGTAGGCATAGGCATCCCACCAGTCGACACCTACCACAGGGCAGTTCAGATCGACATTCAGCTGATTCCACTGACCGCCTTCTCTCGCTGCTGAGAAGAGTGCATCCCAGTCATCCGGTTGATGAGATGCTTTGTCAGCAGGTTGGTCATCATGCTGAAAGACGCCTCTATTATCTTCGCTCAGAATTTCTAACGCATCGAGGAATTTGGCATATTCGCCGATCGTTACTTCATGAGCATCAATCCAGTATTCCCTGAGCTTCACCGGGAAGCCATCAGGTCCAGGGTACTTACCTTGTGCAATGAGCACCATATTAGGTAAGGTGCGCTCGGGAGGTTTTGGCTTACGATTCACGAAATAGTAAGCTAATCCTGCGATAATACCGACCACGGCGATGGCCATGATTAACTTACCCAAAAAATTACGATCCGCCACGCGCGTCATTTTCATGGTCGGGCTGTCGATCGCGGTTGTAGCACTGGGCTCCGTGAGCTGGCGTTCTACCTCATCGGAAAGCCTGTATATCTGATCCCAAGTGAGTGGTTGTTCGCGATCAAAGTCAGCCATATAACCTAACAATGACCCTGTGCGCGTAGAGCCGGGGTGATCTGGCTCCAGCATATCGAGAAACAGCTGTCCAAGAAGCTGTTTGTCCTTGGTTGATGTGGTTGAGTCGACTTCACCGCTGACAGCCATGTTTGCGATACGGCAGTGGTGTCGTTCATCGATAAATATATCGTGAGGAGTGATGGGAAGTGTTGCGGTTTGCTGATCTTCGAGATGTTTTAATGCACCTGCAATATTACGTAAGATTCGTACAATATGGAGAGGCTCCATACTTTCCCCCTCATCGTGGATCTCTCCAAGCGCACGGCCTTTAAGCTTTTCCAGTGCAAAAAAACAGTGTTTGCCGTCATCCACAGCCTCAAGAACCGAGCCAATGAGTGGATGGTCAACGGAGGCTTTGGTGCGAACGTCCCCGATGAAATTTTGGCGCAGTTCATCATCCTCAGTCAGCGCGGAATCGACGCTACAGAGAATTACCTCACGCTGAACCGACTGCTGGGTAGCCTGCCATAGGCGGGTGTTCGTGCCGCGAGCCAAGAGTTCACCTACAAGGTAATCTCCTACCTGAAGACCTGTGCGGATGCCTATATCTGGTTCACTTGCCATGAGGATCAATTAGATGCTTGGATACTGGGTGTGTTCCATGCCTCCTGCAATGGTAATGGTGCGCAGAGAGGATTTTTTCATCTAATCAATGCAAAGTCATGCCTTTGACCACTTTAACGTGTCGGTAGTGGTGGCGCGGCTGGGTTATCACCGTAGTCGTGACCGTTCCTGCTCGGCAGTAGCCCTTCATCGTCAGAGGGTAACCAGGGTCCAGAATCGATTGGCGGTATTGTCGGGCGCACCTTGTTGCCATGCACACTATTAAGGTGGCTTGGCGATGCCTGCTGATCGATTATTTTTCCTTTGTAGAGAAGCTCTACGACGCTGCCATAGAATTGCCTGCTTCCTAACAGGTGATCGTCAACCAAGTCTGCCTGAGGGATTTTGTATTCCACGATCAGCGTTTCCTCGTTTCCAGCGTCTCTCCAATCAATTTTGCTACCGACCCACTTACGTACGAACTCAGAGTGCTCGAGTGCTTTATGAATTTCCCCGTTAGTCAGCTTATCGTAAAAATGGACTTGGACTTCTACTTCTCCCACCTCGATCGGTTTGTCTGGGCGTGCGAGCAGGGTGATGGTGACGCTTGATTCCTTGCCGCTTGGTGCTCGGCTAGTTTTCATCGGTCCGATAGCGATTTCATTGAGCCTAGCTTTCCAGGTGTCCATTCCTTTGGTTAGCTTGCGTGCTGAGAGGCGGTAGTAAACACCTGCACGGATACCGAGTTGCTGAATTTTTTGGTAGTGATCCGCTGCTTTTGTGAAAATGCCCATGTCTTCATAAAGTAGACCTTTTTGATAAATGACAGCGGGTTCGGCAGGATCAATGCGTGCTGCTTCATCAAGTTTGAGCATAGACCGCATCATATCGCCTTCTAGATGCAGTTTGCGTGATTCCTGGACTAGCCGTTCCACACGTGCATCGGCGATACTGGGGTACTGGGTATTGTTAGCAATCGCGGGTGGTGTGGCACTTGGAGCTACGGCAGCTGGAGCACGCAGTGGTTCTGCTATCGTTCCCGCAGTTTCTTTCGTGAGAGATTCGCTAGTGTAGCTCTTGAGAATCTGATCCACACTACGCGGCTGGATAGGCCCTACAGGAGTGGTGACTCGTGGCACCGGCACTTTCGCAATTTCCTGTGGCTGACCATGACGAACGGTCAGTGCGGTGCCCACACTGATAAGCTGGGCAAATGCAACCAGTGCCATCAGCCAGCAAGCGATGGTGAATGTAGGCCGTGGCGTTTGGCCAGGTGGTGCCTTCGCGCCTTCCTCGGAGGACTGGATCGTAGTTTTCATAGGTGTCTTAAGAACCTGAAGATCAGTGGGTCTGCTGTCAATGCAGGAAACGCTCGGGATAGATTGCTGCCGTGTGTAATCTGCGCTTGCGCATGAGCCGATTTGCCTTTTCATTCTGACTCAGATGCCTGTTGCACGCGATATCCCAGATCAAGCTCGCCCACCGTGTCGAGTAGACATCTGTATGGAGCCTGCTGAGGTTGCGGCTGCACTCAGGCATCTTCCGGGCATGGTGTTTTTTGATAGCTCGGGAAATCTTCCGTCACGCACGCACGCGCCAATCTCAATCATTGCAGCGCGACCTGTGGAGACGCTTACGGGTGTGATTCATAATCAGAGTGATCTTAGCGGACTTCGTGAGAAGCTGGGGAAATTCCAGACGCACTCGCCTTCATTTGGTTTCCCGATGGGTGCCGCTTGTGGCTGGGTGGATTACGAAGGGGGCTACTGTTTCGGCATTTATCCCGAGATGCTTGTGTATCAGCACGACCGCAATCAATGGTGGCAGTGTGGCTCTCTAGCAGAAAATATTTCTACTGCAGTAACTCAAGATGAAGAGCCGCCACAAATAGGGGAGTTCCGTGCGTCCATGACACAAGGGGAATACGAATTGGGCGTGAAGCGGATTCACGAATACATCGCGGCGGGGGATATCTATCAGGTGAATCTAACACAAAGATTCCGCGCGACCTGTGAAGGGGACTCGCTATTCCCGCTCTACCATCAGTTGCGCAGGCTGAGTCCTTCACCACTTGCCGCCTGGATGGATCTCGGGGGGCGTGAGATTCTTTCATCATCGCCAGAGACATTCCTGCGAATGAGTGGGCGCAGTATTGAGACACGCCCGATCAAGGGCACCCGGCCGAGAGGTGATGACGAGGCGAGTGATCGTGCGGCGGCTAAGGATTTGTTAGAATCTGAAAAAGAGAATGCCGAGTTGGTCATGATTACTGATCTTGAGCGGAATGATCTGGGTCAAGTTTGTGATTTTGGCACGGTTCGGGTCGCGGATATGTTGGCTTTGGAGAAGCTGGAGCAAGTCTACCACCTTGTGTCCACGGTGACCGGGACCCTTCGTGAGGGCATCGATCACTTGCACGCGCTGAAAGCATGTTTCCCCGGAGGTAGCATCACTGGAGCTCCTAAAAAACGTGCCATGGAAATCATCGCAGAGCTAGAGCCTGTGCCACGCGGTCTCTATACGGGTGCCATGGGCTACATCGGATTCAACGGAGAAAGCCAGTTCAACATTCCTATCCGCACACTTGTTAAGGAAGGCGAAACACTCGAATACCACGTAGGTGCAGGTATTGTAGCAGACTCCGATCCGTCCGCCGAGTATCGCGAAACACTCGATAAAGCGAAGGGTATTCGTCTGGCGATCAATGAGTTGCGCTAGTGGTTTCAATGGATAGAGACTACCTTAATATGAGTCTAGTTTGGAAAAGTAAATTTATTTGCATTGTGCATACACGGGTGTTTCGTGCTAATGTAATCTTGTTGACATGAGAATTCTCCTGAAAAACGAACCAAAGCTAGCTGCTGGGCTGCCTAGAGAATCCGCGAGAAATGGCTTTGCATTGATTGCCACGATTTCGGTCATGACGTTGCTTGTTCTCATTGCGCTGAGCATGCTGAGCCTGTCCACGATTACGATGCGTAACAGCGCTGGGCTCGCGGCTGATGCCGAAGCAAAAGCGAATGCACGTTTGGCTCTCATGATTGCCATTGGCGAACTGCAGCGGCAGATGGGGCCTGATAAACGTATTTCGGCCAGAGCGGAGATTCTCGATAGCAATCCTTCTACCAGTGATATCGATGGTGTAGCTAACCCACATTACCTGGGTGTTTGGGATTCATGGGATACCTGGCTGACTGACAAGAAGGGATCACTTTCTATTCAAGACACATACAAGCGTGGGCGTGACCCCTCGCTATTCAGGGCGTGGCTTGCCAGCGGTATTAATGTAGAGGATTACTCGGCTGGAATAACAGGTAGCTCAAGCGCGGATGAGGCTCTCCTGGTTGGGTCGGGCTCCGCAGGGGACGATACGGCCAAGCATGTCCGAGTCGGAACTGTTCCTCTGGAGAGAGCGGGGCAAAAAAACGGCAGATACGCGTGGTGGATTTCGGACGAAGCTCAAAAAGCGCGTTTGGATATGAAAGCAAGAGTCGCCGCCACACAGACGGAGGAGGCTGCTGCGACCGCTTCACACACAGGTCGAATGGGCGTCGAGAAAATGCCAGGAATGGATGGCTACGATACCAGTCCTGAAGCGGTTGCTAAGATGGTCACTATTGGCCAAGCTGGAATTAGTGCGGCATCGGCTCCGGAACATTTTCACAGCTTGACTGGTAACAGTGTTGGCCTGCTCACGGATGTGAGAGACGGTGGTATGAAAAGGGATCTGAACCTTGCTTTTGAGTCAAACGATCTCCCGTCAGAAATGGATCAAGCATCATTGTTTGGTGGTCGGCCATTTGATGCTCCGATCCGCCCCATGACCGGTGAGCTTGCGAGTATTGTGCCTCAGAATCCTTATATTGCTCCAATGTCATGGCGGCAAATGCGCGAGTATTATCGCGTTTACAGGCAGTTTTCTGGTGGCCTAAACATGCACCCTATCACTTGGAGCGGCGGTTCCCCTAGTACTAAACGATTTGTGATGGGTTCAAATCTCAATAATTTCAAATGGGATACAGCTGGCTATACTCGCATGCCCGTCATGTTACGTCAGACATGGGTCATTGCTACCAAAACTCAGGTCAACGCGTCCTCACCAGGTGGTCAGGACTATTACATTCTAGCAGTTCCAGTTGTCTCACTGTGGAATCCTTACAACGTTGCCATGTATGTGAATTCCCAAGAGATTTCCTATTTTGGCTCCATGTATTATACCGTCTCAATGTCACAGAGGACATACAGGGGGACCCAATATCTTGGTGAAAAAGCATTTCCAGACGAGAATTATGCAGATTGGGGTAATAAGAAACCTAACTCTCAACTCACGGCCAATCAGTTAGGATACAGGATGGTTCTAACTGAGGCTAACAATGATGTCATAAAGTTTGAGCCTGGTGAAGTGCGAATCTTTAGTACCGATGACGAACTCATTCCGAATGGAGATGCTCATACTCAGCGACGATTTTTTGCAAGTCCAGGCTACTCTCCTGTGGAAGACAATACTGGTATTCTCAGAGGACTAAAATATAAAGTGAATCCAGGAACAGGCACAGGAAAGCTCGCGTTTTCTCTGAGGTTTTCTGTGAGCCCCCGAAATCGTGACCCTTACTGGGCTGGGGGAACACGCAAGTCTGCAGTCAGCTACAGCTATCATGAAATTAACACTGCTACCCAAGGTGCATACAATGAAGATGGTAGTCTAAGCACTAAAAGGGAGTGGCACCCAGTTAGCCGCCTTCAGTTTTTTCTGCTTGATTGGTTAGAGCAAGATGAGTTGCTAAGTGCTTGGATCGTGAGTGATGATCCCTCTGAACGTGCCGAATGGCCTCCACCGGGGGCGCCTCCATCACCGGTTGGTATCGTTAGTATGGTAGCAAAGTCTCCTGAGCAGCTGGTTTACGATTCAACTGCTGGATTCGGGAGTGATTACCGTAATCGCAACTGGCTTCATGCCCCAGCGACGGGGCATGGGTGTCTCGTAATGAATCCACAGGATCTTAATCGTGCGGCTAGTTCATACCAGATGCACTTCACACCAGTCAATGGAGACCAGGAAGTGTCACAGTGGCTGCAGGCAGATGGACAAAACGGCTTTTTCGGTGGTGGTTACACTCCCAGCAATGGGCAAACTCACCTTTCGACTCTTGACCTGCCAGTGACGCCACCTGTTAGTTTGGGCTCCTTCGCAGGTGCTCTTGTGTCACCAGCTCGATCCAGAATTGACCAAAGAAGAGATTCGTATTCGAGTCCAAGTGTTAACGGTTCATTTATTGGTGGCTCCCAGTATAATCTAAAGCACCAAGCTCATGCTGGTGCAGCATTTGGTGCCGGTATCGGGAATGCCTACGCACACCCGATGATTGAGCCAAGAGAGGTTTATACCCGAAACGAACTCGGTGTTGATCCTGGCTGGGATGGAAGAAATACCACAAATTTAGCGGTTACGGATGACTACTGGGATCATCTGTTCCTTGCCAACGAGGGCTTATGGGACTCCTGGTTCTGTTCAGGCATCACGCCCGAAATGCGCCAGGGTAGTGAAACGTCATCGAAAAAAGCAGTGGCCGAAAAATTCTTCTCTAATGAGGACACCCGCATGGCACCGCATTTTCAGCCTTATCATCGTGGAGAGAGTGCAGAAGACATTGCCGATATAGTAGAAACGACATCCGCTGGTGATGGTAATAATGGTTGGGATCTCATTGGATCCTTTCTTTTGAACAAAGGGCAGTTTAACGTCAATAGCACTTCCAAGGAGTCTTGGAGAGCCTTGTTGATGAGCCTGTCTGATCGGACGTTTGGTTTCACTGATGGATCTAACACCTCGGTTGTGCCTGCGGATGAAGATGCGGTCAGTCTTGCGCGCCTTGCTCTTGTTAGTCGAAATGGTGAAGCTAATGGCCCACTTGATCCAAACTCTTGGGGTGGCATCCGTAAGCTCACGGACGGTCAAATTGATAAGCTATCCGAGGAAATTGTCCGCCAGGTAAAATTGCGTGGGCCGTTTTTAAACATGACAGATTTTATCAATCGTAGGCTTACGGATGATGCCACTGGAGTATCTGGAGCACTTCAGGCTGCGATCGACTGGGATGAATTCAACGCTGGTTACAATGGCACCACAAGTGGCACCGGAGAGAGTATTAACAAAGACTACAAAGACAGCGCGTCGATGATTAGGACTGGTGACCTCCCTGCTAATTACCCCAATGAGATGGCTGCTGCAGGTTCACGATACGCTGGGATTCCCGGTTATGTGATGCAGTCAGACCTTTTGCAAGGGATTGGCAGCTCACTTGCTGTGCGCGGTGACACATTTCTTATTCGCACTTACGGAGAAAGCTTGCGCCCTGATGGAACTGTGGCAGCAACAGCATGGTGTGAAGCTATTGTGCAGCGCTTGCCGGATTATATTGACCCTACTGATTCAGCGGATAAAAAACCCGATGTAGGAGCGGCACTCCAGCCTCTTAACCAGACATTCGGGCGTAAATTCCACATCACTTCCTTCCGTTGGCTCAACAAAGATGAGGTCTAATTTTTATCTCCAAATCCCGATTGTCTTGTTGGCCATCGTGTTGAGTACATCGCCCTGCCGTGCTGATCCTGCTGCCGGTTGTAAAGTGGCCATCGCCGCTCTAAGCCTACCAGATAACTTTACGGGTGAGGTTCATTGGCGAGCCTCGGCAAAAGATGGCACTAGCCCACTACAGCTGAGTAAGCGCTATTTTTCTGAGCACCTGAAGGTTCCCAGGAGCGTAATCCAGTTTTATCGAGAGGCCGTGGTGGCGGATCAAGAGGAGCCACTCCCTGAGCCTCTGCTAACAGTCAAAATAGCAGCTGGGATCGATCTTGCTTATGTTGTTCTCAGAACAGAATCCGGAAAGGATGGTTCCGAAGAGATGAAGGCTACAATCATCCCTGCGAATCTTTGGAAACCAGGGTGCCTTAAGGTGTTTAATGCCAGCCCCGATACCGTTGGAATGATTGCTGGGAAAAAGAAAATCCAGCTACCGCGCGGTAAATCACTAGATTTTCATGCAAATCAATGGCAGGCACCTTTTCCTGTCAAAATCTATCAACTGCAACCAAAGTCGAGGTTGTTGTTCTCCTCGACGTGGCGTGTGGCGGCAGGTCGCCGTGAACTTTGCTTCATCGGCATGGCGGGCAAGGCGGTAAAACTCAGGTCATTGATCGAGTTCAAAAAACCGCCTCCTAAAAATAACTGAGTTTGCCGCAGAATATAATTTCAGCGATTTGATGATTCAATCAGTCAGTATGCTATAGAACAAAGGCTTAATTCTCT
>JBGCEU010000116.1:0-7074 GCA_045106535.1 Akkermansiaceae bacterium
CACGGTCACATCGTCAAACCCATTCTCGCATAAAAGAAAACGGCGGTGACCTCGTTAGAGATCACCGCCGGAGATTTTTAAACAGCTTGCCTTACTTGCGGCGACGCAGGATCAGGGCAAGTCCACCAAGACCGAGCAGTGCTGTGGTGCTTGGTTCGGGAATGGGTGCAGCTTCGAATGCAGCGGTGACGATTCTCTTGAAGTTGTCTCCGGTGTTGCCGACGGGCGCATCGTAGCTGCCGGCAGCACTGGTTAGCCTGTACTGCGAATAGCCCCTATACGAATCAACATTGTAGTTGTAAAGCGTCGTGTAATCATCAGCAGTTTCAGCAAATGACTGGTTGTTTCGGGCCGCTTCTTGCACAAAGAAACCTGTGTCAGTATTAATAGTCACCTGATGGTTAAGCGACACTACCTCTGCATTAGACCGAGCTGTTCCTGTATCTGCTACCCCAGCTGCTGTGCCATCGAGGGCATACAGGCCGTAACCAAGGTGAACAGTGTTGCTGCCGGTGCCACTTAACTCGATCCTGAGTGTTCCATCATTCACCACATTGTCGAGGTAGAAAATACCAGCTGTGACAATGGCTCCATTGTCAGCGTCTTGGATGGCTTCGGTTAGCGCAACGCCGTTGTATGTGACACCAGCTATCTCAGGGGTGCCAGAAACATTAGCATCATGACCGGTGACTACCATGACCAGTTTGTCATGACCTGCTGCTGAGAAGTCCGTGCCAGGATCGAGAGTGAATTCGTAACCGAAGGTACCTCCACCCAGATCACTTGCAGCGCCACTTGAAGCACCGGCGGAATACGAGTCTTGGAGTGTTACAGCTCCGAATGAGGAACCTGCCACTAGCATGGCGGCAATCGAGATAGGGAATTTGTTCAATTTCATCGTGTGTTGTTTGGTGATATGCTTATAGCTTACAAAATATGGGCGGGGGCACAATTATTTTATACAATTTTTTACCATCATTTATCCAGAATGAAGGTTGGTAAGGCTGCGGCGCCATCTGTTTCGTATAATTTAAAATTATTAGTGCCCGTAATTCTTACAAATTCCTGATTGGCAGCACGTCATTCCGCAATCAATATGCCACAAGATGATCATCAATAGACACATAACCCGCATCATTGTTGCCTCATTTCTTGTCACATTAGGAATCGCGACCGCGAAACCGCCTAACATCGTGCTGATCATGGCGGATGACATGGGCTATGAGGCGCTCTCGGCGAATGGCAGCGAATCGTGCAAGACACCGCACCTCGACAAGCTTGCCGCGACGGGTGTGCGTTTCACGAATTGCTTTTCCAACCCGATTTGCACGCCGTCTCGGGTCAAGATCATGACAGGGCAGTACAACGTGCGGAACTATGTCAGGTTCGGATTGTTAGACCGTGGGCAGGTGACCTTTGCGCACCAGTTAAAAGCGGCTGGATACGCGACCTGCATTGCGGGCAAGTGGCAGCTGGGGAAAGACAAGGACTCTCCGCAGCATTTTGGGTATGAGCAATCGTGCCTGTGGCAGCATACCCGCACCGGGAGATCAAAAAAAGACGGTAAGACGATCGACCGACGGTTTGTGAACCCGATGCTGGAGTTCAACGGTGTGGAAAAGGATTACACCAACGGCGAATACGGCCCGCAGATCTGTGCCGACTTCATTTGCGACTTCATCGAGAAAAACAAGGAGAAGCCCTTCGCTATCTACTACCCGATGATTCTTACCCACTGTCCCTTCGATCCGACGCCGGATTCAGCCGACTGGGATCCAAAGCGTCTGGGTTCAACCACCTACAAAGGTGACCGCAAGGATCCGCAGAGACATTTTGTGGATATGGTCGCCTATGCGGATAAGATTGTTGGCCAGATTGTCGCCCAGCTTGAGAAATCCGGAGTCCGCGAGAATACTCTTATCATTTTCACGGGAGACAACGGCACAGACAAGCCAATCGTCACTCCCTGGAACGGCAGGAAAGTGGTTGGAGGCAAAGGCACGGTGACGGACGAGGGAACGCGGGTGCCGATGGTCGCCAGCTGGCCGGCTGGGATTAAAGAAGCTGGCAGAGTCGTGGATGATCTAGTCGAGTTCAGTGACATGATGCCGACGCTATGCGAAGCCACAGGAGCTAATCTACCGGAGAACTATCCTGGAGACGGCGCGAGCATTGTGCCCGTGCTGAAAAACAACGCTGCTGCCCGTAAAAAAGACTGGATCTACATGTGGTTCAGGGGACAGATCATGGTGCGTAACAAGAAGTATTCACTTGTTGCCAAACTGGACGGCAGCGATGCCAAATTCATCCGTTACAAGGGACACTTCGACGGGAAAAAACTAGCAGACACCCTCCTAACAGACGGCGAAAGTGCGATTAGGCAAGGATTTGTAAAAACCATGGACCGACTCCGAAAGACACGCCTAACAAGTGTCAATGAGGAAGGGCGCAAGCACGTTCAGGAGCGCGGTAAGAAAAAAAGAAAGAAGTAGTTTGCTAAATTGCTAAAGATTTCGGCATGGCTTCATGGAGCGTTTATGCTATGCCGTAGCGCATCATGTTACGTATTTTTTTATCCTGTGTAATCTTATCCGCGCCCCTTCACGCAGCCCCCGATAAGTTTGTAGAAAGCAAAGGTGTGGTTGTCATGGAAGCTGAGTCGACGAGTTCTTCGCTGCGGAAGTGGAAAAAAAAGACGAGTGTGCAGGGGTTCACCGGAACGGCTCATCTTGAGTTTACTGGGAACAAACCAGAGAACGGACCACCGCACTCGCCGCTGAAGTATGTTTTCAAGATCAATAAAGGCGGGAACTACACCTTGGCCATTCGTGCCCATAAGCGGCTCATCAGCGAGCGCCAGGATATTTGTAACGACTGCTACGTCGAGATGAAGGGCGATTTCGGTTCTGGGAACAACACACCGCTAAAGGTTTTGAAAACGGAGACTAAAATGTTTGGTGGTCGTCCCAAAGACTGGGGTTATGCTGTTCAGTTAGATGTGAAACACAAGAAATACACACCTGTTTACCGCTTAAAATCTGGTGAAACTTACACCCTAACAATCCATGGGCGATCAAAGAACTTCAACATCGATCGTATTATACTCGTTCATCAAGACAGTAATCTGAGAAAGATTCAGCACTCACTGCCAAAAGAAAGTAAGACTGAATGAAGTTTGGATGGCTGAATCCTTCGACACTTAAGCAATCGGATCCGGGCAGTAGCTACGGCGTTGGCATTTCTGGCAGTGGTCGCCGAGATAGAGGGCGTCGACCCATTCTAACAGATTCGAGAGGTGTTCTTTATCATCAGTAATAAAACCCGCTTCAAAATTGCGTTTGTTAGGGTTTTTGGCACCCATGCCAGCGCCGGTGAGGTTGGGTGAGCCGATGAAGGCGGATTTTCCATCGATGATGATCGCCTTGGTGTGGATGCGTGGGCAGAGGATGCGCTCAAATAGGTCGCTTTCGATCAGTGAGGGGTATTTATCAAAATCCTGTCGGAATCGCGGGCCAGGCTCCTTGGCGTGAAACAGCCGGACGGCGATGCCGTTATGCACCAGATCTGACATGATCTCGAGAAAGGGGACGAAGCGTCTACCTTTGGCCACGTGCATGTCCTTGAGGTCGGCGGTGATGATCCAGAGGAAACGCTGCGCCTCGGGAATCATCTCCACGATCACGCGTTGGTGGATCTTTTCATTCAGGATAAGTTCGGTCATCGGCAAGGCTGGAAACATAGGCATGACTGCGGCAATATCCCATCAATAATGCGTGCAGTTTTATCTTGATGGCTCATAACTTATTGATTATGAGAGGGATGCTAATTTAGCGTTTATTGTTATGAAAAACCCACCCCATCTTATTTTGTCGTTCTTTTTCTTTGTTGCTGGTTGTTTTTCGACTGGGCATACGGGCGCAACCTCGGTCTCAATTCCAGCAGATGCCTCGAGTTTTTTCTATGATCCTTCTACTGGTGGGGCGAACGACCCTTACATACACGGAACAACGATTCAAAATTACCAAGTTGGATATAATGCAACAACGGAGGAAAATACGCGAAATTGGTTTATTTTTCCCCTGCCTGCCATTGGTCCGGGAGAGGTGATTGGTGCCGCGACGGTTTCTTTTTACATGCCGAAATTTACGCCCGGGCTACCGGAGAGTGATGTGGGTGACGGATACGATTCGCTAGACCCGACGGAGGAGTTTGCGATTTTTGGTTTATCTGCAACCGCGAAGACCTTTATTTCAGCGACTGATATTCTTGACGACGACGCGGTGGCTGATGACGGGCCCTTATTCGATTTGTGGTGGGCGGACGTGGATTCTGGCTCAGAGCTAGGCTCCTCTATTGTGAGCGCTGCGGATGAGGGGGGCTTCGTGACTATTACCTTCACGCCCCTTGGTTTGTCGGTTCTGAATGCGGCTACAGGTGGGGATTTCCTGATTGGAGGTGCTGTTCCCACACTAGATGACGGACCGCTTCTGGATGAGGCTGAGGGTTTTTTTCACCATACTCACCCAGGAGGGATAGCGCCACCTGGGGGCGATACTGAGTCGCCAGAGCTGATTATTGAAATCGTGCCGGAGCCATCGGGTGTGTCACTGCTGGTGGTTGGTCTTGTTGGTATCTTGGTGACACGCAGAAGGTAGTTTTTGGGGTTTGTAAGGCGTTCTGGGACTGCCTTATGTATTTTTGAAAAGTTGAACAATGTGAAACGATGCACACTTTTGATTCTTTTCAAAATATTTTGCTTGTGAAATTTTTCACAAACATTAGAACCCGCCTGACGACATGGCTAATTTTTTCCCGAGATGGACCAATTTGCTGCCGCTGAAGATCGCGGTTTGCCTCATTTTCATAGTATTGGGCCTTACTGCGGCTTTTTCATACTATGCTACTCCAAAAGCTCAGAGGGTAGGCTATCAGCCTGATCAACCGATTGCGTATGATCATGATCTGCATGCTAACCAGCTAGGAATCGACTGTCGCTACTGCCACAGCTCCGTCGATAAGTCCGCCAGTGCCGGTGTGCCGACGGCGAATACTTGTTGGAACTGCCACCAGCATGTTCAGAAGGATAATCCCAAACTTGCGCCACTGCGCCGCGCGGTGGATAAAACCTACGAGTTCTACGACGGTGAGCCCATCGAGTGGGTGCGGGTGCACAAGATGCCCGACTACGCTTATTTCGATCACTCTGCCCACGTCAACCGCGGCGTCTCCTGCAAAGAGTGCCACGGCGAGGTGCACAAGATGCGTAAGGTCTACCACGCAAAGAGCCTGAGCATGTCATTCTGCCTTGATTGTCACCGCGAGCCTGAGAAGCACCTTCGTCCGCTGGAGGAGGTCTATAATCTCGACTACGACCCCGAGAAATACCTCGCGGAGAACAAAATCATCAACCCTGAGACGGGCGAGCGCATCACTACCCAGATCGACTTCGGTAAGCTGCTGAAGAAAAACTGGGACATCCACCCGAAGGAAAGCTGCACGACCTGCCACCGATAAATTCAGGGTAACCTAATTAATTTTCTAAAAAACCAAGCCGTTTTTTAACCTACCTGTTTCCTACATAAAGTCCATGAGCGATAAGATCACGAACCAGCCTGCGCAACCTGCCAGCATCAACGAAATGCTTGAAAAGCAAGATGGCAGCAAAATTTGGCGCAGTCTGGGTGAAAAAGAAGGCACTGAAAAATTCCAGAACGCGCTCGATCGCGAGTTTCTGGAAGGTGCATCCCACATGGAAACGGAGGAGGAGCGCGAGCTTTCCCGCCGTTCATTTGTGAAGCTGATGGGTGCGTCGTCCGCACTGGCTGGACTTGGTCTTGCTGCTTGCCGCCGTCCCGAGGCGCTGATTGTTCCTTTTGCTGAGTCGCCCGAGTGGAGTATTCCAGGCAAGGCACTTTACTACGCCAGCTCAATGCCGCGGGCCAATGGTGCGGTGCCGCTGGTTGTGACTACTTTTGATGGCCGCCCAACAAAACTTGAGCCTAACAAGCGCTTCGATAAGCTTGGTGGCACCGATTCTTTCACCCAGGCGTCTGTGCTTGATATGTATAGTCCGGCGCGCTCACGTGATTTTCTTGCCAAAGGCAAAAAGAAGACCCGTGTGGAGTTTGAAAAGGCACTGGCGGAGATCGTCAAAGCCGATTCCAAGGTTGCGTTTGTATTTGGTGAAGATGAGTCGCCTACGCGTAGCCGTCTGGTCAAAGAGCTACAGGTAAAGTACGGCGCATCTAAGTTCTACAGCTATGAGCCACTGACTGGTGAAGAGCGCAAGCAAGCGAATGCTGCCGCCTTTGGTAAGGGTGCGGACGTGGTTGCTGATTTTTCCGATGCCAAGGTGATTCTGTCACTCGATTCCGATTTCCTTGAGCTTGACCAGCAAGGTCCGGTGAGTGGTTTCTACAAGAACCGCTTTATTGAAGGTGCTGACTACGACAAAAAGCCTAACAAGGACGCCATGAACCGCCTCTACTGCGTGGAGGGCGGTTACAGCCTAACAGGTGGTCTCGCTGATCATAGACTCCGCATCGCGCCGAGCCAAGTTGTCGCCGTAGCAGCAGAAATCGCTAACAAACTTGGAGCATCTGTCACGGTCGCCAAAGGTGGTTCACTAACAGATCATGAGAAAAAATGGGCGGCTGCATGTGCAGAAGACCTCAAAGCAAACGCCGGCAAGTCTGCCGTGCTCGCAGGCTCACGCCAGAGCAAGGCGCTTCACAATATTTGTATCGTCATCAACACTGCCTTGGGCAACTACACCAAGACTCTCAAGCCTGTGCTCACGGAGCGTGGCGATTATGGTGACATGGAGGCGCTTATTCAGGATCTGAATGGCGGCTCTGTTGATGCTGTTATCCTGCTCACTCCCGCTAACCCATTTTACGATGCGGACGGTTTTGCTGATGCTGCGAAAAAAGCCAAGATCATCCACCTCGGTCTACGCACTGATGCATCTGCCAACGCAGCCGACTGGCACGTGCCCGCCGCGCATTATCTCGAAAGCTGGGCTGACGCGCGCACCGCGCTCGGTGACTACACCGTGGTGCAACCACTGATTCT
>JBGCEU010000117.1:0-4341 GCA_045106535.1 Akkermansiaceae bacterium
CCGCGCTGGTTTTCGAATAATGTCTCTTCTACTCCCGACGAGAAAGAATGCCCATTATCATAAACGTCTGTTGACGTGCCAAGTTGCCTGAAGAAATTTTCGACCTCTACAGAAGTAGATGATGATGTGGGCACGGTGGAAAAGGTACCGTAAAATAGAAATGCTTCACCTGTATTTGAGTAAAACGTATTTGACGGAGTGGTAAAGAATAGGTTGCTACCCGAATTATAATCTATTTGTGGATTTACTATGGCAGCACTAATTTCTTCACCCGTGATGAACATAGATACAAAAGCGAAAAGGGTATTTTTAATTTTGATCATAACAATTAGCCAAGACTTTAGGTTGTAACTAAAAAACCCTGCTACAATCTGGCAATGCGTAGATAGTTGTATCGTGAGTGTCTTATTTCTTACGACGCAGGAGTAAGAAAGCGCTGCCGATGGCAAGTAGTGCAGTGCCGGATGGCTCAGGGACTGCGATAGCTGCGAATTGAATAGTATCAAAGCCGCCACTGGTTCCTGCGGTTCCTAGTACGATTTGGCCACCTGTTGAAAATGCCCCATCAGATGAGACGGTTGGCGAAGCTGGAGGAATAGCGCCCGATAAATCAGCAGCAAATTGCCAGTCTGGATTCGTGGAATTAGTGATGATTGAAATCTGAGTCGATGACCCAATATCTGCATTGTTGGTCACAATCATATAGCCCTGCTTGCTTGCTAGCTGTGTTTCGTTATCTGATGAAGAAAAGGCTCCGCCACTGTAAGGATCGTTTAGGGGCAGTCCAAGTTGAATGAAATCATCTTCAATGCTTTGTGATGTCGAGGATCCTGTCGGTATGTCCCCTGTTTCAAAGCTACCGTAGAAAACGAAGGCATCGCCAGCGGAGAAGAAAGTATTGCCAGACTTTGTGAAAAAAGAGCCCCCCCCCAAGGCATAATCAATTTGAACCGCCGCTTCAGAATTTTGTGATATTGAGAGACTGGCTGCTATAATTGGAATCAGTCCTAATTTACGTATTCGCATGATAATAATAGTATTGTGAATTGTTACTCTGAAACAACGGAATCGAAGTTCCAATTGAAAGCGGGATTTCCATTTCTTCGTAGTATGAATATGGCCGTGCCTGCTGGGATTGCGGTAGATGCAGCGTCTGCAGTAAGCTGTGTCGATTTAACCCATCCTTGATGAAACACACCTCCTACGGGTAATGGATTGGAAGCATTGTTGAAATAGTAGGTTTCAAAACTTTGACTGCCGCTATTGAACATAACGACATGATCGGCGGTATCTTTGTTTCCTGCTGTCAAATGTATGTTGCTATCAAAAGTCTCGCCATCTCCAGGTCTGAGGCCTGAATTATCTAAGGTGATGGACTTATCCACAGGGTAGGGAATAGTGATCAGATTATAGCCGTTGATGACGGGAACCTTGATCTTACTCACAATGACAGATCCGTTTACCGAAATAGTAAAAGGTGTCATGGGAACCCTTTTGTAGAGGAAGCCATCATCTGGGTAAATTGGAGTTGAGGAAGCGTCGGCTGTCAGGTCAGACGATTTGACCCATCCTTGATGAAATACACCACCCACAGGCAGGGGGTTTGTGGCAGTGTTGAAATAGTATGTTTCATATGCACCAGTGAGGGAATTGAAGGTTAAGATTAAATCGGCTGTATCTTTGTTTCCTTTTTGAACTGTTCCCGCTTCCGGATCCGCTCCGAAAATACTAGCGATGGTATTGTGTTTATATACACGGATCGAAAATGTAGATAGGTCGTTCTGATCTTCGGTTGAGTCTAAAGTCAGTGTGTCTGTACTGTTACTGACAATATCAATCAACTCGCCTTCGCGTGAGCCAGAGGCTACGATGACGTAGTGTGAGGCGTAGGTTGCGTCTGTGGCAAATTGGTTTGTCGACCAACTAGCACCAGACACAGTAACGGTGCCAGTGGCACCAGAACTCACAGTTCCTTGGTAAGCAACCTCACGCGACATTGAGGTCGAAAGAAAAGTAAAAGTTGGGCCGCTTACTGTGGCAGCATTAATGTCGATTTTAACTACCCCAACAGGATCCGTGACGGTCTGCGCATTAAGCAATGTGCCAAGAAAGAGCGGAAGAGCAACAATGCCTAATGATGAGATTAATCGAGTCATGATCTGTTGATGTTAGAAGTGATGAATGATGCTCGCAAGCGAACCGTTGCGATTGGTAATTACTTACGAAAGCTTGAACATCAAGTTCAAGCCCAAAAGCTAGAGAGAAAACCCGCTAATAACAATCTAAAAAACTGCAAAAGCAGATGTATTTTGACTCTCAGACTGCAAGAAACCATGTAAGCCTAGAAATAGGCTATTTCGTTTAAAAAATAGCGCTTTCGGTCTCACCTAAGAGACGATTTCTGTGCCGATTCCGGATCTGGTGAAAATTTCCAGTAGCAACGAGTGCGGCGTGCGGCCGTCGATGAAGTGGACTTTGCCCACGCCGTTGGAAAGGGCATCGAGCGCGGAGTTGATCTTTGGCAGCATTCCACCGGAAATAGTGCCGTTTTCGATGAGTTCAGCGGCTTTTGGGCGGTTAATCGATGGGATGAGGGATGTAGGGTCCGATGGGTTGGATAGCATGCCAGGCACGTCGGAGAGGTAGACCAGCTTGGTGGCGCGCAGTGCTTTGGCGAGACAGGCGGCAGCCAGATCTGCGTTGACGTTTAGCGGCTTACCCGTTCCTTTTTCACTTCCAAGCGGCGAGATCACCGGCACAAACTCACTTGCTAAAACCGAGTGGACCGCGCTCAGCTCGCAGGAAATGGCCTCGCCGACGCGGCCAATATCGACTTTTTTCCCTGATTCATCCGTTGCTTTGATGCGTTGGGCTACAAAGACATCGGTCCCGGGGATTCCGCTGGCCTTGCCGCCCAGCTCGGTGATCATCTCCACGAGGCTTGGGTTGATGGTGCCGGAGAGTGTTTGTTCAACTATTTCAATGGCCTCTGGAGTGGTGACACGAAATCCGCCGATGAATTTGGCTTCCAAGCCAGCTTCTTCCATCGCGGCAGAGATGGCTTTTCCTCCGCCATGGACAACGACCGGGTTGATCCCCGCGACTTCAAGAAACACGATATCGCGCATGACCTTGCGGACTAAAGCAGGGTCTTCCATCGCCGAGCCTCCCATCTTGATCAGGAAAGTGTGGCCGCGGAACGACTGTAAATAGGGCAGCGCCTCGATGAGAACGGAGGCTTTGTTGATGGTGGCGTCCAGAGACATGGCTTTTTTTAAGCACTAAATTCTAAATTCTAAATCCTAAACTTCAGCCAGCTTCTCCAGCGCGATGGGTTCATATAGACCACGGAAGCTACGGAATACACGGAAATATGAAAATCTGCTTTCCGTGTGTTCAGTTTATTCCGTGGTTAGTTTAGAACAATCAACCCATGTAATTTTCGCGTATTCAGCGTATTTCGCGGTTTTAAAATCCTCCGCTAGATAGACCTGCTAAGCTGAGGCGAGCTTCTCCAGGCAGCGGGAAACGGCGAAGAATCCGAAGGTGGCGGTCATGTGGGTGATGCTACCGAAGCCAGACACGCAGTTGAGCCGGGTGTCTTCCTCCGCCATGGTTTTCGGTTTCTCGGTGGATACCTCGCCGTCGCACTGCGGATAGACGGGGCGTTCGGCGGAAAAAATACAGTCGATGTAGAACTTGCGTGCCTTCCGCTTGAGCTTGGGATCCGCTCCTGCGGGGAATCCATACCGTGTCCGCAAGTTCCTGCGCACCTGGTTCATCAGGCTGTCGTTGTAGCAGCGTGAGATGTCGTCGATGCGGATTTGTGATGGGTCGCGCAGCCCACCCGCGCCACCGCAGCTGATGACTGGGATGCCGCGTTTGTGGCAGCCGTCGAGCAGGAGGGACTTGGACTGGACGCGGTCGATGGCATCGATGACGTAATCAAAGCCCTGATCGAGAACGTCATCCGCATTGCGGTGGCTGAAAAAGGCTTCCATGGCAATGATCTCGCAATCCGGATTGATCGCTTTCACCCGGTCCGCCATTGCGGCTGTTTTCTGCTTGCCGATCTCGCCGTCCATCGCGTGCAGTTGCCGGTTAATGTTGGTGATGCAGATTTCATCGAGATCGATCATCGTGATTTTCCCGATGCCGGATCTGGCGAGTGCTTCCACGATCCAGGAGCCGACGCCGCCGATGCCAACCACGCAGACGTGGGCATGGCGGATTTTTTTCATCGCCGTCTTGCCATACAGTCTCTCAATGCCTCCAAACCTATCCATCCTGAAAAATCTGTTAGTCTGTGAGGCCTGCTTCTTTCGCGAGGTAGAGGCACGC
>JBGCEU010000118.1:0-18310 GCA_045106535.1 Akkermansiaceae bacterium
GCGAATAGCCTCGCGCGCGTTGGCGGGATCCATCTGGTAGGTTTTTTTGTCGCCTGCCTTGGGTGCGGATTCGAGCGCTCCACGGAATGGTCCGTAGTAAGCTGATGCATACTTGGCGGTGTATGCCATGATTGATACATCTTGGTATCCCTCTGAATCAAGTGTCGCACGGATGGCTGCTACGCGGCCGTCCATCATGTCGGATGGTGATACCATATCTGCACCTGCCCGCGCGTGGCATAGTGCCTGCTGGCAGAGCACCTCCACTGTTTCGTCGTTGACGATTTCTAAAGCGCCTTTGTCGTTTTCGCGGACCAATCCATCGTGGCCATCCGCATTGTAGGGATCGAGAGCCACGTCGGTGATCACGCACAGAGTGGGATGAGCAGTTTTCAGCGCCTTGATCGCAAGCGGAACTAGGCCGTCATCATTGTGGGCCTCTTCGGCGTCAGATGTTTTTAGATTCTCAGCAATGGCAGGGAAGATGACCACAGCTGGAATACCAAGCGCGTGGGCTTCACCAGCCTCCTTGATCAGTCCATCAATTGACCAGCGTGTGCAGCCAGGCATGGAGTCAATCGCCTCGTCTACATCCTTATCGTGAACAAAGAGCGGATAGATGAAATCAGATGCCGATAAGGTCGTCTCGCGCACGAGGGCACGGACGGCGGGTGATTTACGGTTGCGGCGAGGACGAATCATTGGATGCTAGATAGTGAGTGTTGAGTGGTAGTTGCCAAGCTAGAAAATCTAGTTGGCAACGAGTTCGTAGCCGTCTGGGTTGTCTTTAATTGTCCAGCCGAGAGCGGTGAGTTCGTCGCGGAGCTGATCGGAGGCTGCCCAGTCCTTGTCTTGCTTTGCTTGCCAGCGGCGTTCGGCGAGGTCTTGGATATCAGATGGGATGTCGGATGTTTCCTCCGTGGGGAGCGCGATGCCGAGGGTGCTGAGTAAGGCATCGAAAGCAGCGAGATTCACTGCTGCCTCCTCACCTTCGAGTTTCAGCGCGGCTTTTAGGCCGGAAAAGAGATGCCCCAGCGCGGCTGGAGTGTTTAGATCTCGGTTCAGCGCATCCCAGGCAGCGGCGAATGTTGAGTTTTGAATGTTGGGTTTTGAATTTGAATTGCTGCCTGCAGCGGATTCCATGGTAGAGCGACCTTTGGCGAGTTTGGCGAGAGCCTCTTTCGCAGCGTGCAGGGACTCCAGGGTGAAGTTGAGCTGCTTACGGTAGTGACCAGAAATGAGCACGTATCGCACCTCCATAGCGGTATGACCTTTTTCCTCTAGGTCGGCGATTGTGTAGAGGTTCCCTAACGACTTTGACATCTTACCGCCGTCGACCATGAGGTGTGTACTGTGAAACCAGTGAGCGGCGAATCCTCCACCGCAAGAACAACGCGATTGGGCTATTTCGTTTTCGTGGTGCGGGAACACGAGGTCTTCGCCACCGGCGTGCATATCAAAGTCATCGCCCAGATACTCCTTGATCATTGCGGAGCACTCAAGGTGCCAGCCTGGTCGGCCTTCGCCCCATGGGGATGACCAGAAGTTATCGCCATCTTCAGGCTTGCGTGTTTTCCACAAAACGAAGTCGGCAATGGAGTCCTTTTCATATTCGTCAGCATCTGCACGTTGGTTTTGTGTTTTGCCCAACTCCAGTTCACGAGTGTCGAGGCGTGAGAGTTTTCCGTAATCAGGGAATGAGGAAACGCTGAAGTAGACTGATCCGTCATCGGATGCGTAGGCATGGCCTTTATCGATGAGTTTTTCGATCATCTCAATTTGCTGCGGGATATGATCAAGCGCGCTGGGTTCGATGTGTGGTGGCAGGCAGCCAAGCGCAATGCAGTCGGCATGGAATTTTTCAGTCCAGCCAGCGGTGAATTCCTTGAGGGATTTCCCCGCTGCCTGAGCATCGCGGATTGTTTTGTCATCCACATCAGTGATGTTTCTAACATGCAGCGTTTTCATGCCTCCGGTTTCCAGAACACGGCGGAAAACATCCTGCATCACGAAGGTGCGGAAGTTCCCTATATGTGCAGGGCCATAAACAGTCGGGCCGCAGCAATAGAAACGGAACGTTTCGCCATCGATCGGTGTGAGTTCGCGATTCTCGCGAGTTAGCGTGTCGTAGAGTTTCACTTTAGTTTGGATTGTTCAGTTTAAAAAATGAGTGATCGCTGGGCGATTGGAAAGCACGCAGACCGAACTCGGGTAGGACAGAGAGTAAGTGGTCAAAGATATCGCTTTGGATGTCTTCGAATTTGATCCAGGCATTGTCGGTGGTGAAAACGTAAACCTCGATGGGTATACCGTGCTCGGTAGGCTGGAGTTGCCTAACAAGTAGGGTTTCGTCTTCCGAAATCTTGGGGTGGTTTTTCAGGTATTCCCAAATGTATGCGCGGAATGTTCCGAGGTTGCTTAAGGCTCTCGCATTGATGTCATTGGCTGGGTTCGCGTTTTCCTTGTTCCATTTGCCGATCTCTTTTTCTTTTTCTTCGAGGTATGTGCTGAGGAGAGTGATTTTACTTAATCGTTCTAGCGTTTCCTTATCCAGAAACCCAACGGTAGACATATCGATACTGACCGACCGTTTGATACGCCTGACACCGGAATTTGCCATGCCTCGCCAGTTTTTGAAGCTATCCGAGATCAGTGCGTAGGTCGGGATTGTTGTGATCGTTTTATCCCAGTTTTTTACTTTCACCGTGGTGAGCGCGACTTCGAGGACTTCACCATCGGCGCCGAACTTGGGCATTTCGATCCAATCACCACGTGCCACCATCCTGTTAGCCGAGAGTTGGATGCCGGCGACCAATCCGAGCAGGCTGTCCTTGAAAATCAGCATCAGGATGGCGGTCATCGCGCCGAGACCTGAGAAAATTAGGACTGGTGATTTACCGATGAGTGTTGAAATGATGAAGATGATTGCCGCGAGCAGCAGGATGATCTTGATGACTTGGATAAAGCCCTTGATCGGTAATTCCCTTGAAACATCGAAGCGTGTGTAGATGCGTTCGATGATATTCAGCATGGAGCTGAGCCCTAGAAAGCCGAGGATGATGATGAAGACCTTGGTGCTAGACTGGATAATGTTAGAAAACATCGGCACGCCATCGTGGTGGGTCACTATCGCGTGAGGTGCGGCATTTAAAATAATAACAGCTGGAACGAGGAGTGAAAGCCACTTGAACAAGCGGCTGTTGAGTAGCTCATCGTCCCATGTGTTTTCGGTCTTCTTGACCACCTTGGTGGTGATGCCGAGGACTACCTTTTTGGTGATATAGTAGGCGACAGCGGCCGCGAGCACGACCACGAGCAGCAGCGCGCCATCGATGAGTAGCCCGAGATGCCAATCGAGATCGGCGTGTTTATCCGTCTGGAAAAACCAGCGGGAGAGCTTGTCATGCCATGTGTTATTCACGGGGCGTTTCCTGCCATATCATCCCACGTGGCGCAAGGGGAATGCGGGCAGTGTGGTGGAGTAGGATTTATTTGATGCCAAGTTTTTTGAGTGTTGGCTCCATTGCCTCTGCCCAGATGTTGTAACCTTTTTGTTTCGGGTGCAAAGCGTCAGGCATGATTTCCTTGGTGAGGATACCGTTTTCATCTAGAAACTTATCGGAGATGTCGAGAAAGTGAACACGCTCACCGTCGTCAAACTTGGCGATGCGTTTGTTGATTTCAACGTTGATCTTGCGGAGAGGGTGATCGGGCTTTGCTCCGCGAGGAAAGACGCCTAATAGTAGAACCTTTGCTTTTGGGCATCGCGCCCTAAGGGTGGATAGAATCATCTGGATACCCTCAGCAGTTTCTGATGGGTCTTGTTTGCTGTGACCGGTATTGTTGGTGCCGATCATAATAACCACGGCTTTGGCGTTTTTCTGTTTTCTCAGATTGCCGTTGTTGAGCCTCCAGAGGACGTGCTCGGTGCGATCACCTGAAAAGCCAAGGTTCAGGGCGTTGCGATGGGCGTAATATTTGTCCCAGGTAGCTTTGCCAGCACCTTCGAAGCCGTGGGTAATCGAATCGCCAATGAAAATCAGGTCGTGAGCCTTTTCACGAGCGAGTTTATTTTTTTGATTCTGTCGTTTTTTCCACCAGTCGGCTTGGGCGCGATGAGCTGGTATGACAGCTGAGTGAGCACGGTAGTTTTTCCGTAATTCATCGAGTTTTCCCTTCATTTCCCCCATTACCTTTGCGTAGGCGGGATCGGTGTGGAGGGATTTCATTTCCTGCGGGTCTTTCTCAAGATCAAAAAGCTGGTATTCTTTTGTCTTGGGAATCCACATGATCTTGTATCGGTCAGTGCGGACACCATCGTGTGCCGCCACGCGGTGCGTTGCTTCGCCATAGTAGCGGTAGTAAATGGCATCTCGCCAGTTAGGCGGTGCTACTCCGCTGGCTTTGAAGACGGGAACCAGCGAACGACCTTGCATGTCAGCTGGGATTTTCACCCCACACAGGTCGAGGAATGTAGGGCCAAAGTCGATATTCTGAATCAGAGTCTTCGACGATGAACCAGCTTTGATGACTCCTGGCCAGCGAACGAGAAAAGGCATACGGAGAGATTCCTCGAACATCCAGCGCTTGTCATACCAGCCGTGTTCGCCGAGATAGAATCCTTGGTCGGATGAGTAAATGACGATGGTATTCTTCGCGAGGCCAGTATCATCGAGGTGCTTGAGAATCTTGGCAATGCCCTCGTCCATGCTGCGGATAGAGCGCAAGTAGTCCTTGATGTAGCGCTGGTATTTCCAACGAGTGATCGCTTTTTCGTCGAGTTTGCCAGCCTTCATGTCGGCGATGAATTTCTGGTTCTTTGGTTCGTAGGCAGCGTCCCAGATCTTTTTCTGAGCATCGTCCATGCGCTTGTATTCGCCGTTGCCATAGATTGTGGTGAAATGTTTAGGGAAAAGGTTTGGGCCTTTGAATTTCATGTCGTGACTCCATGACATATGTTTTGCAATGCCCATGGCGTGCTCTCCAAGCACCTTTGAGCGGTTTGCGTAATCGTCAAATAGCGTGGGTGGCTCTGGCATGGTGATGTCATCGAACAAGGTCAAATGACGAGGTGCGCCAGACCAGTTCCTGTGCGGTGCCTTGTACTGGATCATCGCAACGAATGGTTTGCCGTCGGTTTGCGCTTTCTTTAACCAAGCAATGCCTTTCTCCGTCACAAGGTCATTGCAATGCCCCTGAAACCTTTTTTTGCTCCCATCCATCTGAATGAAATCGGAGTTGTAGTAAGCTCCCTGACCGGGAAGCACCTCCCAGTAATCAAAACCAATTGGGTTTGAGTGCAGATGCCATTTTCCAATCATGGCAGTCTGGTAGCCTGAGCCTCGAAGTAGCTGCGGGAAGGTTTGCTGGTAGCCATTGAAGTGGGATGAGTTGTTATCGAGAAAGCCATTCAAGTGGGAATGCTTTCCGGTGAGAATACAGGCGCGGGATGGGCCACAGATTGAATTTGCGCAGAATGTCGTGTGGGAAATCATGCCCTCATTTGCGAGGCGATCGATGCCTGGTGTGGGGGCTACGTCTTTCAATGGGCCGCCATAAGCTGAGATGGCATTGATCGCGTGATCATCAGAAAATAGGAAAACGATGTTAGGCTTGCCAGTTTCATCAGCTGAGGCCAGTGACCAGTAACCGGAGGTCAGAGAAAGGAATAGGATCGGAAAAAGTCGTTTCATTATGCAAGCGACGATAGGAGCAAGATCTTTGCTGTCAATGGTCTGTTTGAGATTGCTTCCCAGCGTTTCCCAGTACAATGGAGGGGTATGCAGATTTTCAAACTAATTTCGTTAGTGGTATTATGCCTAGTAATACAGGCGTGCATTCACGGCGAGGAGGACGTTTGGATTGAAGCGGATGGCTCAGCTCGTGTGAAAGCTACCTACCGCGTTCCTGCCATGTTGCTCTCTGCGAAAGAGGCTGAGGCATTCAAGCAAACCGTTGAGTCTGAGATCGGTGCCAACAAAAACCTCAGCTTGATCACGAATCGTATCGATAGGGAAAAGGGAGAGAGAGTCATTCGGCTCGAGATCTCAACGGATGATGTCACTGAACTCGAGAATATGACTGTGGATCATGAGCCGGGTGTGGTGCGAACGAAATCTGATAAGATTCTGCACGCAATCCTAGGCACAATAGAGCTGGAAATGGACGGGCTCAATGCGCGTTTAAAGCGAGAGGTGGATCTCAACCCTCTACTTGAGGAATATCTGGGGAATAACGCAGCAGCTATGCTCAGCGATGCGGAGTTCCGTTATTCAGTGCATGTGCCCAAGGCGGTAGCCAGCAGCAATGCGCACAGTGTCAGTGATGACGGACGTGTTCTACGGTGGCGCTATGGGTTGGCGGAGTTAAAGGGGCAGCCGATCGTCATGCAGATGACAGCACCGGTGCCGCTGCCATGGTGGGTGTATGCAGCAGCAGGGCTACTGGTAGCCTTGCTATTGTGGGCAGCTTGGCTGCTGCTGAGCCGCTCACGCAACAAACGTGAGGCAAACGCTGCCACATAAAAAACCCTTCCCCGAACTAGCGGAGAAGGGTCTGTGAAAATGATTGTTCGAGGTGTGAAATTACTTCACACCTTTTTTGCTTAAGCGGGTGCCTTTAGTAGCTCCCTGACGGGCTTTGAACTTGGGGTTGCTCTTACAGATAACGTAAAGAGTGCCCTTGCGCTTAACGACTTGGCAGTCTTCGTGGCGCTTCTTCATGGACATCAGTGATGAGAGAACTTTCATGATTCGTGGTTTAGTTGGAAATTGGTAATCAGCTCGCGTATGGAGGCGGCAGGGGCGGGGAAAATACCCAGATGAGACGCCCTGTAAAGTCTATTTCTAGGAAAAACGTGCTATATTTCGACGGCAGTCACCGAAATGACTCCGGCAGAGGATGCCAATTGGTCAACAATATCACTGCCGGGTGCGGTATCGAGTTCAATCACATTAAGCGCATCGCCTTCTGATTTATTACGTGCCAGAGACAGGTTTGCGATATTGAGTCCGGCGGTTCCGAGGGCAGTGCCGACCAGGCCAACGATGCCGGGACGGTCGTCATTGCGCACAATGAGGAAATGTCCCTTGATGTTTGTGTCGACGTAGAGTTGATCGATTTCCACGATCCTAGGTGACTGGCCGATGATGGTGCCGGCGACGCGGAATTTTTTACCTCCCTTCGTAAGTTCGGCTACGATGAGTTCGTTATACTCGGTTTGGGCGTTGATCACGCTCTCGACAATTTCTAGTCCCATATCAGATGCGACAGCGGGGGCGTTGACGATGTTGACCTGTCCGTCTGGACGTGCAGCTTCAAGATAGCCGGTGAGAATTGTGCGCGAAACCAGCGATGTATCCTTCGCGGTAATATCGCCATGGTAAGAAACACGCAGTGAATCCGGATTGGCCATGCCGAGCTTCGCAAGAAATCTTCCAAGAGAATTCGCAAGATCCAGATAACCTCCGATTTCTGCAAGTGCCGAGGCATCCAGAGATGGCATGTTGATAGCATTCCGAATTTCTCCTGTTGTCAGGAAATCGCGGAGTTGCTCAGCGACTTGGATTCCGACGTTTTCTTGGGCTTCATTGGTTGAGGCACCCAGGTGTGGAGTGAAAGAAACATGTTTAGGTAAGTCGAAAAGGAGGTGATCGGATGAAGGTGGCTCATCCTCATAGACATCAAGTCCGCAGCCAGCGATGTGACCTGAATCAACAGCAGCTTTCAGAGCTGGCTCATCAATGAGGCCGCCTCTCGCACAGTTAACAACCAGTGCCCCCTGATTCATCAAGGCGAGACGGTCAGCATTGATAATGTGGCGAGTATCGTCGGTCAGCGGGACGTGCAGGGTAACCACATCAGCGCCTGTGAGAGCTTCGTCGGGGCTGCAGGCAAGCTCCACCTTGAGTTGATCAGCACGCGCTTGGGTTAAAAATGGATCGTATGCCACCACTTTCATGCCGAATGCTTGGGCGCGTTTGGCGAACTCAGCGCCGATACGTCCCATGCCGATGACTGCGAGGCGTTTTTCATTCAGCTCGATGCCTTTGTATGCCTTGCGAGCGGCGGGGAACTCACCCTTCAGGACTTCTGCGTGAGCGGGGCCGATGTTTCTTGCTGCCGATAGCATGAGAGTAAATGCGAGCTCGGCGGTAGAGATGGTATTTCCTGTCGGGGTATTCATCACGATCACTCCGTGATTTGTGGCAGCATCGCGATCGACATTATCCACGCCTACGCCTGCGCGCCCAACGGCTTTAAGCTCAGTCGCCGCAGCAAGCACCTCAGGAGTAACTTTGGTCTGCGAGCGGATGATCAGCCCGTGATAAGAAGGGATTATCTTGATGAGTTCCTCAGGACTGAGGCCCGTATTGACGTCTACCTCAAGATCAGGGTGGCTATCGAGTAACTCCACTCCTTTTTCTGAAATGGGATCCGAGACGAGAATTCGCTTGGTTGGCATGGCGGCAGGGATCTATAGGCTAAAAATAGGAATGTCAAAGCCTTGCGCAGTCATTTCCGCATTTCTAGAACCGAGAAGCGGGTGCCGAGCATGGACGGGTGGGTCAAAGTTTGAAACTGGCGGATCATTTCTGTGTTTGCCGTGCCCTCCATGCTGAGGAGCCACTCCCGAGCGTGTTCCGTCAGGTATCTTGCTTGGGTTCCAAACCAAGGGCTGTGGAATCCAGCTTGCTCGGCGGTTTTTTGTAAACGTGTAAAATCGACGTGAGCGGTGATATCAAGCTCGCCAGGCGACTGCAGAGGGTTCTCTGCTTTCTGGTGAGCTTGGTATGTTTGCAACGTGCCAGTGGATCGGTCGGGATGGTAGTAGTCGGACTGAAGATGACCGTAGTCAATTGTTAGAAAAAGGCCTGACTCGATAGAGCGGCTTGCATCCCTAACAAAGTCTGTCATTCCAATATTATATTCTGTCGTGTAGCCATCGGGGTAGTGGTTTCCAAGGTCGTCGAAAAACACCTGTATTTCATCAGTTTCAATCTCATCCGTAGCAAGGGTGAATTGGCCTTCTTCATCGAGTGAAACCATCTGGCTCAGCCATTTTTTATCGTTATACTTGATCAGTTCCACTGGGAACGCATCAATCAGTTCATTGGAAATGATCGCGCCATTACGGACTTGGATACCTTCCATTGCAGCCTGAGTGCTAAACTTGTCTTTGTGGTTTTTTGTTAGGGTGGATTGCTGGAGACAGCGTAGCTCTTTAGATACTTCTATGAGGTGGTAGTGAATGGCTTGATAGTAATCCTTGGAGATTTTATTTGCTTCGCTGAGAATATCATTCGCCAAAGTTCCGTCGTGGGCACCCGGTTCAATGATCTGAAAATCTGCCGGTTTCCCTGACTCCAGCCAATAACAGTGAAGTCGTCTGGCTAGAATACTTCCAAAGCAAGAGCCTACACTCACGCTCGTGATGAAATCCCCTTGTTTGCCCGTTTTTTTTCTGTCGCTCGAATAGTAGCCTAATTCGGGGTGATAGAGTGCCAGTGCCATGAAGCGTGAGAACGGCATTGGACCTGATTTTTTGATATTCTCGGTAATAATCGACCCCAAAGCAGGGGTTGCTTTCGTTCCCGAGTCAGGATATACATCAGCAAGATCAGGGGAGGGTTGACGTGTTGATTCCTCGGCCATGATGATGAAAAAATGGGTAAAAAAAGATCCAGATCGAGCGACCAGCGTGGCAGCACCCCCAACAAGCGTCGCAAAAGAAAATTCTTCAAGCTCAAATGGCTTGTTTACCTTTTCTTATTTGGGCTGATTTGTGCGGGTGTAGGCTACTTGGTTTTCGAGATTAAAACAAAGCCTTACAAACAGCAGGCAGCATCGTATGACCTTTCGAAAATCGATGACGTCGAGGTGAAAAGCCTCATTCTCGATCGAAAAGGACGAGAAATCGGACGGATGTTTGTAGAGAACCGCGATAAAATAGAAATCAAGGATGTGCCGCTGACGATGATCAATGCGCTTGTCGCCGGTGAGGATCAGCGTTTTTTTGAGCACGATGGAGTTGACCGAGTGGGTGTAGTGCGTGCTGTCTGGCTAAACTGGAAAGCGGGCAGGCAGACTCAGGGAGCTAGTACTATCACACAGCAGCTTGCCCGGAATGCTTTTCACCTGAAAGAGGAGGCTGATGAGAGAGATCAGAGTGGCCTTGAACGTAAGGCAGTTGAGGCCTTTCTTGCATTGAGAATTGAGGAGGTCTACAGCAAAAGAGAAATCCTACAGTTCTATCTCAATCGTATTCCTTTTGGTAGTGGTTACTATGGTATCCGCTCTGCCTCACTTGGATACTTTGGAAAAGAACCTCGTGACCTAACTATTTCCGAATGCGCGTCATTAGTTGGCTGTATCAAAAACCCAACCACGATTTCTCCTCTTAATAATATTGAAGCGAATAAAAAAGCGAGGGATCAGGTGCTGCGACGTATGGCGGCCGAGGAGTTCATTACGATTGAGGAAAGTCAACGATTGCAAGAAGAGCCGGTGGTGGTGAATCCCAAACCTATTCGCCGAGGCACGTCGCACCTCTACGAACGAATTGCTGGAGCTGTAAGAACTCGTCTTGGGGAAGATGCCCTTACAGAAGGTGGGTTTAAGATTTTTACAACAATTGACAAAGATGTCCAGCAAGCCATGGAAACCAGTTTGCTCGATCAGTTAGCAACGGTGGAAAGCCGAGAAGGATACAGTCATCCGCGTTATCAAGACTACCGTGAAGGGCAGCCAGAGCCAAAATATCTTCAGGGTTCAGGTTTGATGATTGAAAACACATCGGGGGCGGTTGTTGCCTATGTTGGAGGGCGTGACTTCACGCACAATCAGTATGATTTCGTGCAGTCGGGTAGTAAGCCGATTGGTACGGCATTTTTCCCGTTCATTTACACGGCGGCTCTCGAACAGGGTATGTCGTTAGTTTCTCAATTAATTGACCGCCCGATGGATAACCGTGCTGTTATGGTAGATGGGCGTGAGGGCATCCTAGGTGAGTGGGGCATGGAGGTGTTGAAGCCGAGCTATGAGGGAGATATCAGTATGCGTCGTGCCCTGGATACTTCTAAAATTGCAGCTTCTGTTAGGTTGGGTAAGAGTCTCGGGCTGGGAGCCGTCATGGAAACGGCACGTAAATTCGGGCTGAAATTCCCGCAGACTAAGCTCCTTGCTCGAATGCTGGTTGGCACTGATAGCGCGAGTCTTCCGGACATGGTTCGAGCCTACGCAGTTTTCCCTAATCAAGGAGTCCGACCTGACCCAATATTTTTTATCGATCGTATCGTCGATGCTTCTGGTTCGGTTCGTTATCAGCATAGCAACAGAACAGAACCCAAGCGAGTCACCTCAGAGCAGACGGCATTTCTCATGCACAGTACGCTTCAGTCGGCTCTGCGTGAGGGAGTAGGAGCAGAGGCCTCGGAAGCGGGCTTTGGGAGTTCATCTCTCGCTGGAAAAACTGGCACGACCTATGATTTTGGAGACAATTGGTTTGTGGGATATAACAGCCAAGTGTCCTGTGGTATGTGGATGGGATTTCGAGATGGATCCAACGATGCTATTTATCCTGGGGCATTTAGCCGCGAGACGGTTTTACCGGCATGGCTTGTAACAATGAAGTCTTCGAGTAGGGCGTTCCCTGATCGACCACTCACGGCGCCAGAAAAAATAGTGCAGTTAGATGTATGTACGAAGTCAGGCTTACGCAAAACCCGTTATTGTCAGAAATACAACAGAGATCCGCTCAGCGGCAAGGAAACGTATACTTCTACCGCGGTTGCCGAGTTTTTTGTCCAGGGAACAGAGCCTACCGGCTACTGCGATGAGCATGGAGGTATGGGGGGGCAAAGTGTTGTCGAGAACCATGATTATGGAACTACGACGCAGAAAACGACGGCGGTCTTGGCGATTCCAATCCAACCTAAACAGCCTCTACTTTTGGGGGATGACCCTTACGGAACTGAGCAGCCTGATTTTGCACCTAGGGACGCTAATCAAACTGCCCGACGAGAGAGCTCGACTAGTTTTGATCAACTTGAGCAAGAAGATGAGGCGTCGAGCATTCGTCTGGATCGGCCGGCTAGGGTTGAAATTCATCAAGAGTAAACGGTTTTTGGTTGATCTGCTCTCCGTAAATCCTGCAACTGCTTGCTTGCACTCAGTTTGAGACTATAGCATCGTCTTGCCGTGCCTGAAGTTGCCAAGAAAAAACGCACCTGGTTAGGCCTCGTATGCCCGGTCTGCCGTTTCGTTTTTCGTGTTCCCAAAGATCACGAAGGCCAAGGCGTGATCTGCCCCGCATGCAATCACTTGCTTAATTTACCCGAAGACAAAATGTCTCGTAAGCCAGTGGCACAGAAGTCAGCTGAGAAGAAGGCGGAGGTTGTTGTTGAGGAGCCTAAAGTAGTCATTCCTAAGCCAAGAGAGGTACGTGAGTCAAAGCCAATAGTGGCGCGAGCACTTACCGAGGATGATAAGATTAAAGAGGCACCATCAGACAGAAAGAGGCGCAAGGGTAGAAGGCGAAAAAGTAGCGAGGGAGCAGTAGGCTGGGATCAGAAAGAATCTAACAAGGTGCGAAAAGATGAGACCTCAATGCCATGGATCATTGGGGGCGGATTGCTCGGCCTTGTGGTTGCCGGTGTCGGCGCATGGCTTGTGATCGACAGTGCTAAAAAAGACGAAAATAAAAATTCTGAGCCCCCCTCACAGTTGCCTTCTTTCACCTTGAGTGACTTAGAGGACGAATCCAAAGTCGAATTAACCGAGGAGGAAAAGAAGCGCCAAAAAGAGATTAGAGATTCGGTGAAAACTGGAATGAACGTCCTGAGTGACGCGGAAGAATCCGTTAAGAAATTTTTAAATGCAGGGTCTCTCGAGGAAATGGCTAAATATGTTAGAACCCCTGAGATTACTGTGCCTAGAATGCGTGAGTGGTATGGCAGTAAGGTTTGGGAGCCTATTGGGGTGAAAGAAGTTGGTGCCGGTGGGCGAGTTACGGTCAAAGGCAGAATGGCATCGATGTCAGTTCAGTTAAAAGATTTCACCTACCGCCAGGTGGCACTAGAGCGTGTTGGAAGTGAATATAAAGTCGACTGGGAAAGTTGGATTGTTTGGTCTTCGATACCTTGGGAAGATATCTTCGAGAAGAAACCTAAACAAGCCATTGAGATTCGCGTTCGCTGCTCCCAAGATAGCTATTACAACCGCCATTTCAGAGATGATGGTAAATGGCTTGCCGTTAAGCTCCTGCATCCACTTGAAGATCGGACACTTTATGGATACATAGACAAGGATTCTCCCGCGCTCACCCGCCTCATTGCTGACTTGCAAGGTGGGAAGGTAAGTGCCGCAACGATTAAGGTGAAATTTCCCAAAGACTCCCTTGCGAACAATCAGGTTGAAATCACCGAGTATATCCAAAATGGCTGGGTTAGACCTTCTGCAGATGATGAATCAACTCAGCCGGAGTAATATTACGCCCCCAAATACCGTGAGTGTAGATCCCATTTTATCAACATACGACAAGGCACTTCGAATCAACCTCGATAAGGGGAAATACGGAACCTTTGCCGAGATTGGCGCAGGTCAGGAAGTGGCGAACTGGTTTTTCCGTGCATCAGCCACAGCAGGGACAGTGGCAAAAAGTATCTCTGCTTATGACATGACCATGAGCGATGCCATTTATGGAAAATCGAAGCGTTATGTCTCCCGCGATCGTGTCAGCTCAATGCTCAAGTATGAGTATCAGCTGTTACTTGAGCGATTAGGAGAGGAGAGGGGGAGTGACACCACTTTCTTCAGTTTCAGCAACACAGTGCGCGCCCGTGGCTATAACGACACTGGTGAGTGTCATGGCTGGATGGGTGTTAGGCTACAGCTCAAGCCCGGAGGGCCTCCATGTCAGATTATCATTCACGTGCGATTACTTGATGAGGAAAATGTCGATCAAATGGAAGCGCTTGGCATTATCGGTGTGAATCTGCTTTATGCGGCATTCTATCACCGGGATCACCTTGCGGCATTCACTGAATCGTTGTTAGATGACTTGAGCACCGATCGCGTCGAGGTGGACATGCTCAAGTTCAGTGGGGAGGGCTTCAAGATGATTGATAATCGTTTGTGCCATCTTCAGCTTGTCACGAGTGGCCTAACGGATGCGGCGATGTTCCTGCCGGACGGCGAAGTTGTTCAGCCCGCAGAAGCTCTCTACAGGCGGCCGATTATTCTTTTACGAGGTAGTTTTGATCCAGTCATGAACCTGCATCTAGACATGCTGAAACAGACACGCACCCTATTCCAATCCTCTTTGGAATCACAGCAGAAGCAGGAAACGGTGGAGCTGTGTGAGATTTCCATGAACAATTTGCTGCGCGAAGGTAAATCAGGTGAGATTGATCATTTGGCATTCCTTGATCGGGCGGATGCACTTCAGGCTCTGGGGAAAACGGTTCTCGTTTCTCGTTGTCCAGAGTTTCACCGGATTGCTACCTACCTGAGCCGCTACACCACCAGCCCCATAGGCATTGTGCTGAGTATCGGCCTGCTTAACGAACTGTTTAAGAAAAAATGGTCTGAGAACCTCGCCGGTGGTATTTTGGAATCATTTGGGCGGCTTTTTAAGAACGAACTCGCTCTTTATGTCTACCCGTGGAAGAACCGAAAGTCTGACCACTTAGTAACGGCAGAGAATTTCGAGTCTCCCGCAGACCTTAAACACCTCTACCAATATTTGCTGCAAAATGGTATGATTCACTCGATTCCATGTGGCGATGAGGAGCTACTCAAATACACTGGCCGTAATGTGCAGAGAATGATTGCCGATAGTAACGACCTGTGGAAGGATTTGGTGCCCGGGCAAGCTCATACCAGTGCCGCGAGTTAACCCGCCGGGTCATTCACTTTTTACCATTCTATATTCACTATTCCTATGTCTTGGGGAGATGTCAGAGGACTGCTACAATACGTGCCACAATTTGGTGGTAAGGTATTTGTCGTGGTAATCAATGCTCCGGTTCCCGCCCTGGCGGAGATCATGCTTGATTTGGTGACGCTGCAAAACATCGGGGTTCAACTTGTCATCGGGAGTACGGTACACAGCACGGACGACTTGCTCGATAGAGCCGCCGAGGTGGAGCTTAGCGTAGAAGAGGTTTCCAACCTCTTGTCACCTGAACCTGTCACAGAGAAACTGAGGCGAGGTCAGGTAGCCATAGCCGATTTTACACGAGAAAACCCACTATCGGCTAATATTTCCCAATTTGCTCAATCAGTTTTGGCTAAAAAATTGATCCTGCTTCGAGGTGCGGGGGAGGAGCTTCCTCAAGGAGCAGTGCGAGCTGCCGATGTAGCTGGCAATGAGGACCCAATCATGCGCTCTGCCGCCGCCGCGTGTCAGCTGGGTATTCCCCGAGTGCATCTTCTCGATGGTGAAATCCCCGGTGTTTTACTAAGCGAGCTATTCTCTAACGAAGGTGTAGGCACCATGGTCTACGCCGATAGCTATCGAACCATCCGTCCGCTGCGTGAAGAGGATATTGTTGAGCTGTTAGGTATGATTGGGCGATCGGTAAGGAATGCTCATCTCGTGCCGCGTGACTACGCTGCCGTAGCTGAGAAAATCAGTGACTACTCGGTGATGGAAATCGATGGCAACGTCGTCGGGTCCGTGGCGCTCTACCATTACCCGGAGGATAAAACAGCGGAAATTGCCTGCCTCTATGTCAAGCAGGCACACGAAGGCTTAGGCTACGGCGTTGAACTCGTTTGCCACGCAGAATTGCAGGCAAAAGAAGCGTCGGTCTCTTCTGTCTTCGCTCTAACAAACCGTGCAGCTGATTTTTTCCAGCAGAACGGTTACACAGAAAAACCCGGAGATTCTATTCCCGCTAGCCGGCATCAGCAACTCCTTGCCAGTGGAAGAAACTCCCGAGTCTTTTCCAAAAACTTGTGACCCAAGAGTCCGCATCTAATCCTTAAATCCATACCCCTATCAGAAAAACGATCCTATCACGTGTCGTTACTGCCGCATCTCCTGTGGCTGCCTGCGCTACACTTAACACCACCGCCGCAGCAACGTCTATGCGTTTCTCGATCTGAAAGCCGAGGAGGAGGGCATCTACAAAAAAGTGAAAACACCTAACATGCCCGTGGTTTGTGGTACATTAGGTATGGCGAGTTTCAAAAACGCTGCCTTCTCGGAAGGTGCTAACAAAGGTATGCTGCAAGACTCACAGATGCCCGATCTCAAAGGCACCGTGGATGTAGTCAACACCGCCCCGTATTATCCGCTCGAGCTTGATCTCCTAAAACAGGTGACCGACAACGTAGAAAAAGACTCACCAGAGTATGAAAAGGCAATGATGATTCGCAAACGTGCCACGAGTAACAAAGGCTTCCACTACTACGGCAGCGCTAAGTGTTTCATCCTGATGGGCGACGCCATGGGCCGCAGCCTCGCCAACCTAATAGCAGGTGGTGAACCGATGATTCATGACGCCATCAAAAAGTGACGCATTTTTTGGCGCGGATTACTTCCTTCCAAATGGAAACCATCCGCGTTTTTTAACAATGCTGCTAGGTCGGTTCGGGATGAGTATTTCCGAGACTCCTAGTTGATCAAAACCATCGAAGAGTGCTTCGGCACCCTTCTTGAGCTTAAGATCCATCTCCTCTTCGTAGAGAGGGATCAAGCCGTGAAAGTGAATGATCTTCTCCTCACTAATCTGCAAGGTATAGAATGCTTCACTGGCTGTTAGTGGTGGTAATACCATGGTGCCGACGAGTCCGGTGTTACTTGCGTAGGGCACTGCGGGATTACCATTGGGAATTGTGTGCCTCGACCACAGCCAAGTTTGATATTCGTGAGGGAAACGGGCGAGCATTTTCAGCAGTCGGATAGGCCAGTAGTTGTCCTCGTTTTTCCATGCCTCTTCACCCATCGGCCAATCCGGCGGTAGACAGATCATAAGCTCAGAATAGGCACAGGCATGCAGCTCATCTGGAGCTGCCATAGGCATGTCACTCATGCCCGAGGTGACCAAGGTATAGAAGTTCCGCTCTTCCGTCGGTTCCACGATGTGAATGTCAATGTGGATGAGATCGGAAATTATCTCATGGAAGACATTAGCGACCGGGCCGATGTGTTGCTCGATGTGATCAGAAATCGCATCGATATTTTCCGAATCACCCGTAGCGAACTCGAAATCACGTTCACGTGCCTCATGGCGGATAATGGGATCTCCTGACTCTGACTGCTCACTCATGCTGTCCATGATCCATAGGAAAGCGACAGTTGGCAAGGGGAAGAGATTACGTGTGGTATCGAAAAGAAAAGCCACCTCCCGAAGGGGGTGAAAAGTAGGACAAGTTTCTAACTTGTCGGCAGGATGAGTGAATCCATCGTGCTTGGGATGATTACTCCTTGGTTTGCCGACAGCTTGCAAAGCTGTCCTACTTTGCACTTAGCTAGGGAGAGTCACATCGCGGATAGCTGTCATTTTCTGGATTTCATACGGGAGGATATTTCATAAAAAAACCACCCCCCGGTGATGGGGAGTGGCTGATTTGATTTTTGAGATTGTATGACACCGGATTACTTGCGGCGACGGAAAGCGAGAGCGAGTCCACCGAGTCCGAGTAGGGCAGTCGTGGATGGCTCGGGGATGGGAGTGACGTCAGCCTCGAGATTGAAGGCCTTAAGAGATTTGTGATGCCCAAATCCACTACCACGTGCTTTCAATACAATGGTGTAGTTCTCGCTGTTATCAAGTGTTGGTAGGGCGCTCAGGTCGACCGTACGAGTGTATTGGAAACTCGGATAACCACTATTGCCGGGATCGACTGTGCCCAGCGAACCGCTGGTGCTGCCGATTAGTTCGACAATCATTCTTCCGCTCTTACTGGCTGTGTTGTTGTTGCCACCACTGCCAGTGGCCAAGCGGATGTCGATGGCGATTGAGGTCAGGTCAATTGAGGCGGTAGAGCCATCTAAAACCAAATCAAAGGATGTATCCCAACCGCTGGATGTCATGTTTCGGTTTACATCGATTTCATTGGCCACTGTGTCGTGGAAAGTCGTGGCAGTCATCGTGCCTCCTACGAAAAACGATAATGAAGTGGCAGGAGTATCGATGTTGCTTACGGTGTCCCACGCTGTGAAACTGGCGGTGTTACCAGCCTTAGTCACACCGGTGAAATCGTCAGCAAGGATGGTGATTGCGGCATTGGTGGTTCCGCTAGCCAAGGCGAGAGTTCCTAACGTAGCTATAAGAGTAGTGGTTCTGTTTGTCATGTTGTA
>JBGCEU010000119.1:0-8490 GCA_045106535.1 Akkermansiaceae bacterium
CTTTCATGCATGGCACGCGATGCCACGGACAAACCCAATGTCGTGCTGATCTATCTGGATGACAGTGGTTTTGGCGACTACTCACATAACGGCAATCCGGTCATCGAAACGCCGCACATTTCAAAAATAGCGCAAGAAGGAGTCAACTTCACCCAGTTTTACGTCACCTCGCCAGCATGTAGTGCATCCCGCTACTCGCTCTTCACTGGGCGCTACCCGATGCATTCGGGATTTCGAACCTGGGTCATCGGGCCAAGTTCCAAACCTCATCTCAAGAAATCGGAAACTACACTTGCCGACGCGCTCAAGGCACATGGATACGTAACCGGAATGTTTGGCAAATGGCACATGGGAAACCCTAACAAGGCCAATAACATGTCTACCGAAAGCTTACCTCTAGCACATGGATTTGACCAATGGATCGGAACCAATGTCTCACACGACTACGCCAACTCTAAGCTGCTTCAATCAGACCCCAAGGGCACCAACCCTATTGCTGGTTACTCAGAAATAGCCAAGAATTTACCATCCGACAATACTGCCTCCACATCGCTAACAAGTCTATACACCGAGGGTGTTGTCAGCTTCATTAGGGAGAACAAAGACAAACCTTTCTTTGCCTACGTCGCACATAACCAACCTCATCTTGGGCTTTACGTGAGTGACAATTTCAAGGGTAAATCACGCCGTGGATTGTTAGGCGATGTTATGGCTGAAATTGATCACTCCGTTAAGAAAATCCTAAACACCATTAACGAGTGCGGGATCGAGAAAAACACGATGGTGATTTTTTCATCCGATAACGGTCCATGGGTAAAGTTTCGCAATACACACAAAAGCAAATACGGCGAGGCGCGCATGCACGTAGGTTATGCTCTACCGTTCCGGGACGGCAAAGGCTCATGCTGGGAGGGTGGTCATCGGGTGCCGGGGATTTTCTATTGGCCGGGACAAATAAAACCCAAACGCGAACTTACTCCGGTTAGCACACTTGATGTCTTGCCAACCTTGCTGGCAATGACCGAAGCCAAACATCCTGATATGAGTCTGCTAGACGGTCGAGATATCAGATCCCTCCTGCTCCCCAACTCCCCTTCTCCAAAAATTGGCGAGTTCGAATTTTACTACAGCCATTCAAAAAACAACATCATCGCGGTTCGAAAGGGACCATGGAAACTAATGATCGCCATCCCATCGCAGACCGGAAACAACCACGGCTTTCAAGCCAGTGAGCAAAAACCGCTCTTGTTTAACGTGGAACAGGATATTGGAGAGCGTATCGATCGGGCATCAGAAAAACCTAAGCTTGTCCAAGAAATGTTAGATATGCTTAGGAAGAAACGTGCAGAATAAGGTTTCAGGTTCCTAACGCTTCCATATGCCCTTTTTGTCACGCTTCGCTTTGTTTTCGATAAAACGTAGTTTAGTCATAAACCTATCGTAATCGACCTTCCTCGGCAAATCCACTTTAGTTTTGCCCCAGAAGGGCTCATCCCACTCGGCTCCCATCCCATGGGCACGCGCTAAACCTGCCTCAAGCAAAGCTTCATCGAGTCGCTTACCTTCTGAGTCCACGATAATCGCGTAGTAGCGATTTTTTTTACTAGCTCCACCCGCTTCGGCCTTCTGAGTGTAGACGGTAAAAGGCTTTCTCAGAAATTTTTTGGTGAAGTTGGCTGCTTTTTTGCCCCACCTGATCACTTCTCTTTCTTTGACTTTAAATTCTTTCGCCTGCTCAACAATACGGGCTTTAATCCGTTTGTCCGTCTCCGGGCAATCGACGCCATACAGCCTAAACACATAGGTATATCCTGTGTGAGCTTTAACGGAAAAACTGTCGCCATCAAAATACTTCTCATCCACAAGCTCGCACTTCTCGTAGGTTAGCCAGGCCTTCGCTGAAACCGAGCCAATGGCGACCGAAAAGGCAATAATGATGAATGCAAAGTGGTGAATCATGCATTGAATTTAACCAGATCCAACACCTTGTCCAATGCGCATTGTCGATTACCTATTCCACCTGCGCACGGGGGTGCGGGAGAAGGGTAACTCTAGCTGTTGCCACTGCGGGCCTGGGTTGGGGTTGTATTTTTCGCCCCGGAGACGGTAAATGGCGCGGCAGGTAAGAGTTTTTAGAGAAAAGAGGCTAGAGCGGGCGGCAAGGGTGAATTTATTCATATGAACAGTGTTCAATATTACTGTTCACAGGTCAAGGATTATTATAGTGCAACTGAAAGGTTGTGCCCATGTTAACGGTCAGGCACGTAGAAGAGCTTTTCAAGCTCTTCCCGGTTAGGGAAAACGGTTGAAAACCGTTTCTACGTCGCGCCGCCCACCTACCCCAGCTCCAGATCACCGCCGTCTTTGGGGGCGCGAACCACACGGTCTACCGCGTGTTTGGTAACGAGGTTTCCTTTTACCGCACGTCCCTTGAGTGCGAGTTCACCAAAGCTGAATAGACGTGAAAGGCTACGTAGACGTGGTGCCGGCTTGAGATGAACAAGAACTGCATTCTCGGCACTTTCCTCCTCCGTATCATGCACGGCAAAGTAGAGCACGCGAGAGCCCTTGGTTCCTTTTGTTAGAGCGTATTCCTTATCACGCGTGACACCACCGACCTTGAAGCGCTTAGCGTAAACCGCACCCTGTCGGCCGTCGCGATAAATCATGGAGTACACCTTTTCCTCGTCCTTACGGAAAACGGCAATGTGCTGAACGCGTTTTCCAACAAACGCCTTGTCGGCCACTTTACTGACGCGCATCACACCCTCGCCATCGAAGGCTATAATGTCATCAATCTTAGAGCACTTCTCAACGCTCTCATCCTTCTTAAGTCCCCAGCCAGCGAACCCGTCCTTGCTGTTGACGTACAGGGTTTCTGTAGCAGCTACGACCTGGGTGCGGTCGACCACATCAAAAGTGCTGATCTCAGTCCGGCGCTCGCGACCCTTTCCGTATTTCTTAATCAGGTTTTTAAAGTAAGCCACGGCATAGCGTGTGAGCTGCTTGAGGTGTTTCTCCACCTCGGCAATCTCGTCCTCAAGTTTGTTGATAGCCTCGTCTGCCTTAAAGCTATCATACTTCGAGATACGTTTGATCTTGATTTCTGTTAGCCTAACAATATCCTCCTCGGTCACTTCGCGCTTGAGCAGCTTCTTGAAGGGCTTGAGACCTTTGTCGATTGCCTCGATCACAGCCTCCCATGTTTCACACTCCTCAATGTCACGGTAGATGCGGTTCTCAATGAAAATTTTCTCCAGTGATGAGAAATGCCACTTTTCGTTAAGCTCACCGAGTCTGATCTCGAGCTCCATTTTCAGCAGATCCTTCGTCTGGAAAGCAGAGTGCTTAAGCATCTCTGTGACACCCATGAAGCGTGGCTTGCCATCGTAAATGACACAGGCGTTCGGGGAAATGGATATTTCGCAGTCGGTGAATGCGTAGAGAGAATCACGTGCGACTTCAGGATCGGTTCCAGCTGGCAGATGAACCAAGATATCGGCTTGGGCTGCGGTGTTATCGACCACCTTGGAAATCTTGATTTTGCCTTTCTCGTTCGCGGCGACGATGTTGTCCATCAGACTACCGGTGGTGACACCAAACGGTACCTGTGTGATGCGTAGGATACGTTTTTTCTCGATCTTGATTTCCGCGCGAACCCGGAGGCGACCACCGCGCAAGCCATCGTTGTAATTGCTCGCATCCATGATGCCACCAGTCGGGAAATCGGGCATCAGCTCAAATGGTTTTTTTCTTAATGCCTCAATGCATGCTTCTAACAATTCAATAAAATTATGTGGCAGCATCTTGCAGGCAAGCCCCACAGCGATACCTTCGACGCCCTGTGCGAGTAACAGAGGAAACTTGAGCGGTAGAGTGACTGGCTCCTTGTTCCGCCCATCGTAACTGCGCGACCACTCGGTGGTTTTGGCATTGAACGCCACCTCAAGGGCAAAAGGTGTTAGCCGCGCCTCGATGTACCGTGGCGCAGCCGCCTTATCACCTGTAAGCACGTTACCCCAGTTTCCCTGGGTATCGATGAGTAGCTCTTTCTGACCGAGCTGCACCATCGCGTCACCGATCGATGTATCACCGTGCGGGTGGTATTTCATCGTGTTGCCCACGACATTTGCCACCTTATTGTATCGTCCATCCTCAAGCTCACGCATCGAGTGCAGGATGCGGCGTTGCACAGGCTTCAGCCCGTCCGCCAGATGCGGCACGGCACGCTCCATGATCACGTAGCTAGCGTAATCTACGAAATAGTCTTTGTACATGTCGCCGAGGCTCTGGTGCTCGGCAGGTTCTTCGGGATCTGTGAAATCGAGTTCGTCCATGTGGGGAGGAGTAGCAGGGAAAAGGGATACGCGCGTGAGCGCTCCGCATATTTAAGCAATCTTAAACACCGATGCAAGAGTCGATTTGAGCACAAGCACAGACAAATTTTCAGGAATCCAGCCTTGCAAGTTATCGGCAAGAGACGAATCGTATCCGCGTGAGCATTATCAACCGGCACGAGCAGCGTCATCTGGGCAGAAAGATCGAAGGGATGGCCGCGTGCCTGCTTCCTTTTGAAGAAAATGGCGACATTGCTGAACAGGCATTCCGTGAGGCGGTGGAGCGCACCGAGGCTGCTGGACTAGCCTGCGCTGTCAATATGGACACCGGCTACGCAAACTATTTGACCGACCATGAACGCCTTGAGGTGTTGCGCTGGACTCGCGAATCTCTCGGAAATGGACCAAGTTTTGTCGGCGGTGTCTTCGTAGAAGGCCTGGAAGGTGATCTGGTTGAGCTCTACAAACGCGGCGCAGATCAGGTGGCAGAAGCTGGAGGAACTCCGATTCTTTTTCAAACAACCCGATTCCACGACTGGGAGGCGGAAAAAATAGTCGGCCTCTACGCTGAGGTTTGTGAAGGTTATGATGCTGTGTTAGGCTTCGAGCTAGGGCGTGTGTTCGCACCCAATGGTATGATTTATTCCGACGAGGTCGTGCGTGGTCTGATGCAGATCGAGCAGCTCAAGGGCATGAAGCACTCATCGCTTTGTAGAGAAACAGAACTCAAACGATTGGCTCTGCGTGATGAGTTAAGACCCGATTTTAAAATCTACACCGGCAACGACCTCGGGATCGACATGATCGAATACGGCTCGGACTATTTACTCGGTCTCGCAGCATTCTGCCCGGAGAAATTCGCTGAGCGCGATCGCATGTGGGCCGAGGGAGACGAAGCCTACTTCGAGCTTAATGATGCGCTACAATACCTCGGCAACGTCGCATTCCGCGATGCTGTGCCAGCCTATAAACACAGCTGCGCGGTCTTTCAGAACTTAATCGGGCGCATCCCAACGAGTGAGCCACATCCACAATGCCCAAGGCGACCTGAGTGGGAGCGGGAAATCATTTCCGACTGCGCCAAGCGGTTAGGGTATTCTTTCTAACAAACTGATGAGCTATCCAGAGCTGGCACTGCATACTTTTACGACCCGTCCGTGGTCGATGGAGCAATGCATCGAGGAGTATGCACGACGAGGCATTGGTGGCATTTCCATCTGGCGGGAAACCATCGAAGGCCTTGATCTGAACAAGGTCAAAAAGCAGATGGACGATGCCGGACTTAAACCTGTCGCGCACGTGCGAGGTGGATTTTTCACAGGGAAAACTCAGGCAGTCCGCGACGCCGGACGCGAGAAGAATCGCGCCTGCGTGCGTGAGGCAGAGGCACTAGGGCTACCACAAATTGTGTTAGTCTGTGGCGCGACGCCGGGACAAACACCCGCTGAAAATCACAACCAAATCCGCGACGGGATCGCCGAGATGGCAGGCTGGGCAGCGGATGCCGGCATCAAGCTCGCCATCGAGCCGCTTCACCCGATCTACGCCGGTGACCGCTCCGCCATTTGCACGATGAAGACCGCCAACGACCTGTGCGAAGACATCGGAGCCTCAAACCTTGGCGTGGCTCTGGACGTGTATCACGTCTGGTGGGATCTGGAGTTAGAAAAGGAAACCAAACGTTGCGCCGAGAACGGCTGGCTACTCGGCTACCACATCTGCGATTTCAAACCTGACCAGAATGACATGTTGTTAGATCGCGGCGTCATGGGTGAAGGCTGCGCACCACTGAAGGAAATCCACCAGCTCGTGAAAGGCACAGGTTTTTCTGGCGCTACAGAAATAGAAATCTTCTCACAGAAATGGTGGGACAGAGATCAGGGCGAATTCCTCGACCATATCCTCAAACAATACCAATCAATCTACAGCAATCCAGTTTAACAAAATATTTAGCTATGAAAAAAATAGGTATCATCATGAATGGCGTCACCGGACGCATGGGAACGAACCAGCACCTTATCCGCTCCATCCTCGCCATCCGTGAGCAAGGTGGCGTTGAGCTACCCGACGGCACAAGCGTCATGCCCGACCCCATCTTAACCGGGAGAAACGAGGAAAAGGTCAAGGCTCTTGCTGAGGAACACGGCGTGGAGCGATGGAGCACGGATCTCGATTCCGCGCTTGCTGATGACTACAACGAGATTTTCTTTGATGCATCCGGCACGCCCTACAGGGTCGGTTTCCTAGAAAAAGCCATCGCCGCAGGCAAGCACATCTACTGTGAAAAGCCGATCGCTACCTCTTACGCAGACTCACTCAAGGTCGCCGAGCTTGCTGAGGCGGCTGGGGTAAAAAACGGCACTGTTCAGGACAAGTTATGGCTGCCCGGCATTGTGGCGTTCAAGAAGCTGAGGGACGAAGGATTTTTCGGAGATATATTATCTGTTAGAGGCGAATTCGGTTACTGGGTATTCACCGGTCACGATGAAAATCAGCCTGCGCAGCGACCTAGCTGGAACTACCGTAAGGAAGATGGCGGCGGCATGATCGTAGATATGCACTGCCACTGGCGTTACGTGATCGACAACCTCTTTGGCAATGTCACGGATGTGTTTACTCTGGCGGCAACTCACCTTGATGAACGGATCGATGAAAACGGGAACCCCTACCCCTGCACCGCCGATGATTCAGCCTACGCGCTTTTCAAAACAGACACTGGCGTGATCTGTCAGTTCAATTCTTCATGGGATGTTAGAGTGCGCCGTGATGACCTGCTTACCATGCAAGTAGACGGCACCAAAGGCAGTGCAGTCGTCGGTTTACGAAAGTGCTGGGCACAAAGTGCGGAAAACACCCCTCGCCCAGTCTGGAATCCTGATGTGGATAGCCCGATCGACTACTACGCGAACTGGGATGTGATTGATCCAGGCGAGTGTGATAATGCCTTTAAAGTCCAGTGGGAGCTATTCCTTCAACACGTCGTCACCGACTCAGAATTTCCGTGGACACTTCGTGAAGGCGCCAGAGGTGTGCAGCTCGCCGAGCTGAGCATCCAGTCGCATGAAGAAGGAAAATGGATTGCCGTCGACTAATCATGCGCTACGCCATCTGCAACGAAACCTACGGAGACGTTGAGCTCCATGAGTCCGCACGCCTTGCCGCAGAGCATGGATACACCGGGCTAGAAATTGCTCCCTTCACACTGGCGGAGGATATTTCATCGATCTCACCCGCTCAGGCAAAAAAACTGAGCGATCAAGTCCGCGCCCAAGGCGTGGAAGTGGTCGGTCTCCACTGGCTGCTTGCCAAGACCGAGGGATTCCACCTCACCCACCCGGATGATGCCATCCGCTCGGCAACGCTCGATTACACACGGCGTCTCGCAGACCTCTGCCATCAGCTCGGCGGCAACATCATGGTCTGGGGCAGCCCACAGCAACGCTCGCTCGAAGCCGGCTGGGACTACGATGATGCATTTCAACGCGCAGCTGAGCTTCTGCGTGCGGCAGCGGAACACTGCGGAACACTCGGCATCACGATTGCCATGGAGCCTCTTGGGTCGGTCGAAACCAATTTCCTGACAACCGCCGCTGAAACCATTCGTCTGTGCGAAAAAGTCGACCACCCGAGCTGCAAACTCCACCTCGACGTAAAAGCGATGAGCTACGAGGACGCTGGAATGGGCGACATCATCCGCGCCAGCAAAGAGTGGACAGCTCATTTTCACGCCAACGACCCGAACCTCTACGGCCCCGGCATGGGTGAGGTTTCTTACGATGAAATCGTTGCAGCCTTGCGCGAAACCGACTACAACGGCTGGGTCAGCGTCGAGGTTTTCAAATACGATCCATCACCAGAGGCGATCGCAACCACATCCCGTGAAAACCTTCGCCGCTTTTTCGGAGAATAAAAATACCCCCAATCACAACCTGCCAAAGCAAACCATGAACCAACACGAACGTGAGCTAGCCGTCATCGAATCCGTAGAAAATGCCCCCGCCCTGAAAAAATTCCTCGCCTACGCGAAACTTTCCGGCCCCGGCTGGCTCCAAGGTGCCATCACCCTGGGAGGTGGCTCACTCGCCGGCGCGCTCTTTCTCGGTAGCACCACGGGCTACGGCGGCATGTGGATTCAACCCATGGCGATGATCTT
>JBGCEU010000012.1:0-4346 GCA_045106535.1 Akkermansiaceae bacterium
ATGCCAACCACGCAGACGTGGGCATGGCGGATTTTTTTCATCGCCGTCTTGCCATACAGTCTCTCAATGCCTCCAAACCTATCCATCCTGAAAAATCTGTTAGTCTGTGAGGCCTGCTTCTTTCGCGAGGTAGAGGCACGCGTGAATCTTGAAGTCGATATGGCAGCCTTCGCGCTGTTTGCGGTCGAGCCAGTCGCCTAGATCGTCTTTCCCCACGTGGTGGACGGTGATGTTTTCGCCGTCGACTCCGCCACCTTCGTGCTCGCGGTGAAGTCCCGTGGCGGCAAACAAGTGGGTGATTTCCGTGGTCATTCCTGCCGAGGTGGGGCTGGAGAGCAGGGGAGTGATCGTATCGGCGCGGTATCCTGTTTCTTCAAGTAGCTCTCGCTGGGCAGTGCCATCGAGAGGCTCGCCCGCGTGCTCAGGTTCGTCACCAACGAGTCCGGCTGGTATCTCGATGACATTGGCCTGCACCGGTATGCGAAACTGCTCGATGAGCACATATTCGCCGCCATCTGTGATTGGAAGAATGCCTACTACGGAAGTGCTGCTAGGTCGCTCGGCGAACTCCCATGTGCCTCTTTCATAGAGACCAAGATATTTTCCTTCGGCGAGTGTTTTGACTTCGTCGGACATAGCTTATTCGTCTTCGGTGGTTTTTTGATGCTCGGCGAGGAAATTCTTCGCCTCCTGAATCACGGGGAGGTTTTTGTCTGCGTGCAAAAAGGCATCAAGGAGTTTCTGGTAATTTTCGCATGCCATCTTGGTATCATCGAGCCTGCGGTAGCTACGTGCGATTCCTAGGTAAGCGTGACCGGAATTTGGTCTCTCTTTGAGTGATTCGGTGAAATAGATTTTAGCCTGTTTGTGGTCGCCTACATGCAGAGCCAGCCAGCCGAGCGACTCCTCCACGGGAACGATAAGTAGCGGGGGCTCGGTATATCCGGCGCGATTCGATTCCCTGATCGCGATACTCGCCCAGGTTTTTTTGAAGGCTTTGTTAGGTTTGGCGTTTTCGATCCATGCTCGTGCTTCGTTGCGGAGAATTTTACATGCTGTCAGTGCCTGTGCCCAGGGTTGTGTGGCAGCGGTTTTTCCCGGGTCTGCCGACTGGAGTGCCTTGAGGTGCTGGCTCAGAGCGAGCTTTTCACGTTGGATGACTTGAGCGCTTCCGGATTCTTCTGGGTGAGTGATAGCGTGCCGGAGCCTACAGTAGGAGCGGAGAAAAAGCACGTAGTGTCGAGCGCCGGAGTTGTTAGGGATGGCGTCGGGTAGTAAGGAAGCCGCAGCAAGATCATATTTTCCAGAGCGCATGTGAACCAGTGCTGTGACGGTGCTGGAGAGGTAATAAATCTGGTGAGCGCCGATTGCTTGCGAGCGCGCGTCCGGCACTTTCGCCTCGGCCAGGAGAGTGGAGGCTTTGAGTGCCTCCTTGTAGCGTCCTTGATCAGCAGCTGCATAGGCGAGGAAATGCAGATTGTGCAGGTAGTTCTGATTATCCACTGCTGGGATTTGTTCTTCTTCCAAATAGGCGGACTCCACCTTGTGGCAGTCACGAAATGCCTGGCACGCTTTTTCATACTCACCAGCGAGGTAGTAGATGTGACCTGGCATGTGAACGAGATGGCCGGCATCGGGCGCGACTTTTGGTAACTCGATCGCTGCCTTTCTGGCTTTGTTGAAATCAGGCCCCTGCTCAAGCACGTGGATGTAGTAGTGGTTTAGACCGGTGTGCTGCGGGTGCTTCTTGAGTGCTTTTTCTAACAATGCGATGGCCTCCTTCGTGCCGCTCTTGGGCTTGCCTGTTGTCGAATAGCCGTCACGTAACCAGAGTGCCAAAAATGCCGTCGCCTCCGCGTCTTCCGGGAATTTTTTCAGGATGAGCTTCAGCCCTGGTATCGCAGATTTAGTTCCTCCTTTGACGAGGCTCTCCGCCGTATCAATGTAGAGTTTCTCGAGCGCGGTGATTTTGATTTCCTGATTGCCTGCAAGATCCTTCGCCTTGGCGAGTGCGGCTTCGCGTTCGGCGGATGACTCCGGGTTTTTTCCCGGCAGGGACATGCAAACGCCCCAATAAGCCATGGCGCAATCCGGATCCTCCTTCGCGGCTTGAAGGAAACACCGATATGCCTCGAACTCCCAGAACGCATGGAGCAGGTTCAGTCCCTGATCAAACCACTGCTGCGCGGCGGGGGACTTGGTGGTGATTTTCAGGTGGCTGTTGCCGATGTTATCCCTTTTTTTAGGCGTCGGAAGATCCTTGAGGTAAGGTGCATAAATGCGACCCAGCTCACAGCACCGGCACGTGCCCTTGTCTTGCGCGACACAATGTATCGACAGGAAAAGTAGCAATGCGAGTCTCGGTAGCATCCTAGGTGTTGATTCTGATTTCTACGCCTCTAACTAATCCGTCTCCGGCCGTGTATCGCGGGTGAGTAGCTCTTCAAGTGCGTCGGAAGCCGGTTTGTCTTCATAAAGAATCTGGTAAACGGCATCGATCAGGGGGGTGCGGACATCGGCCTTGAGGCCAGCATCGTGAATGGATTTTGTGTTAGGGACACCCTCGGCGACCATTCCGAGGTTGGCTACGATGTCTTCCAGCTTGCCTCCTTTTCCGAGTGCCTTACCGACGCGATTGTTCCGCGAGTGCGGTGAGTAGCACGTCGCCATCAGGTCACCCACGCCGGACAGGCCGATGAAGGTTTCCATTCTCCCGCCTAGAACTGTTCCTAACCGGGTCATTTCTGCCAGGCCTCGAGTGACCAAAGCGGCAATTGCATTATCGCCTAGGCCTATGCCATCGGCAATGCCCGCCGCGATACCGAAGACGTTTTTCATCGCAGCGCCAAGCTCAATGCCCGCCACATCATCGCTGGTATAACATCGGAAAAAAGGTGTGGTGAAAATTTCCTGAAGCTGCATGGCGAGCGCGTGATCCTTAGCACCGATCACGGCACAGGTCGCCAGAGTGCGGGAGACTTCCTCGGCGTGGTTAGGGCCCGATAGCACGGCGAGGGGATTGTCCGGCAGATGTGTGTGGATCAGCTCGCTCATACGCTGTCCGGTGTCGGCTGCGATCCCCTTGGCGCAGGAAACGAGGATGGTTTCTTGAGGTAGGCCAATTTCAGCAAGTCTGCGTGCCGTGGCTTCTGTTGCTGATGTAGGAACAACAACCAGGATAAGAGGGTAGTCCTTTGCCTTCTCGAAATCGGTGGAGGCGATGATGTTCTCCGAAAGGGTCTCATCAGGAATGTAATGATGATTCGTGTGATGATGATTGATCTCATCGACCGTCTTCTGATTACGTCCAATCAGACAAACTTCCTCAAGATTGTTAGAAAGCAAGCAGGCAAGGGCAGTGCCCCATGAACCCGTTCCTAAGATAGCGGCGCGTTGAATCATTTTTTCTTTTTGCTGAATTTGTGTTCGGTTCCATCCATCAGGGATTTGATGTTAGGTCGATGGCGCCAGACTGCGAGCGCGCCAATGATAATGCTAAAAACAAAGAGCGGCTTGTTCCAAGTTCCATCTGCGAGATATCCGTGGCGATAGGATCCATAGATGGTGACGATCGGCACCATCAGTGCCGTGCCCATGCTAGCGACGGATACGTAGCGCGTAGTGAGAAACAGCAGTAACCAAATGACTAACAGCACCCCGACTCCTACGGGCATCAGTGCGACCAATACGCCGCCGGATGTCGCGATGCCCTTACCTCCCTTGAAGCCAATCCACGGCGAATAGTTATGCCCCAAGATGGCTGCGAGACCTGTGACGATGACGAGTGTCTGTGCCTTCCATGCATCGGCTGCAGGAAACATCGTGGCTATGCCGTCAAGTGCGTCCATCCCGAACTGTGGGTTTTTTCCGGTGATCATGTACACATTGACTGCGAGCAATGTGGGAAGAAAGCCTTTTAGGAAATCCAAAATCAGGCAGGCGATGCCGTAGGGCTTACCGATAACGCGTAGAACATTCGTGGCACCGATATTTCCGGATCCGTGTTCACGGATATTTACTCCTTTGGCTTTGGCAATAAATAACCCAAAAGGAATAGAGCCGGCAAGAAAGGCGATGAGCGGTGGAATCCAGAGTGGCATGATGATTGGCGTTGTCGGATCATGGTAGTTAGTGAATGCGAAATTCCAACTGCTTTTTCGCATCTAGCCCGAGCCGTCATTACACACAGGCACAAAAAAACCTCGCGAGGTGCGAGGTTCTTTAAGCAAACAAGTGGCGGGATGGACGGGACTCGAACCCGCGACCTCCGGCGTGACAGGCCGGCGCTCTAACCAACTGAGCTACCACCCCTTGCTTGCTTGGGCGGGCGGAAACTAGGAAGATTC
>JBGCEU010000120.1:0-4675 GCA_045106535.1 Akkermansiaceae bacterium
TTGACGGTTGAGCCATTTTTATAGGTACGCTTATTAGTAATCAGCTCGATATGATTATACTGGAAGCCATCTTCGGCCTCGCCGTCACCGCGCACGGTAAACAGAATAGCACCCTCGATCTTTCTGCCTTTTGCGTCCTTCATTTTGGCGGAGAGGCGGTATTGACCAGCCTCGCCTGCTTGGAACTTGTGTGCGGCGTTGGTTTCCGCAGTGTCCTTGTCGGAGGTTTTGATTTTCCATGACGTAACTTCTTTCTCACCTACCTTGCCATCCTCATCTGTGGTGATTCTGTAAAGTGTGAGCTTGCCCTTGGTGGCAACATGTTTGCCATCGGCGGTGCGGGTGGCGATGGTCGCGTTGATAGGGTCACCGACGTTGGCGTATCCACGGTCGAGCCAGACGCTGACGTTGTATGCCTTACGTGCAGCGATAATCTTGCCACTGCCAACGATGGTGCGCCGTGAGGCATCAACAACTTCTGCGGTAACGCTGTATTGATGATCGGTATCGCTGTGAACAGCTTTTGCGAGTGCGGTATCGACTTCCACTTTGACTGTACCGTCGGCGCCGATTTCGACTTCTTGTTCTAACACAATTTCAGGCTGCTCGCCGCCGCGATGCCACCACCATGGGCTTGGGCAGTAGCAACCCCAGCTTCCCCAGCCGGGGAACCATGGGCGCTCGATGTCGAGCCAGCCGTAGCCGTTTCCGTAGAGCCAATCCCAGCGACCGGATGGGAACCAACGGTCATTGTAGCGGGTGCGCATGACCTTGACCTTAACCTTCGCCTCGGCGACAGGTGCTCCGTGATAGTAGTTTGCTTTTACCGTAGCGGAGAATTTCTCACCCAGCTTAACGGCATCTTTGGGCGCGTCGACCGTGACCTCGAACTCGGGTTTCTTATATTCCTCGATGCGGAAATAGTGTGAGCCAAACTGGCGCTTACCTTGCTTCAGGGTAATGCGATAGCTTCCGAGCTTGGCATCCTCTGATAGATCATAACTAAACTGGACGCCGCCGTATGCGTCAGCTGTTAGGTTGTCCGATTTATAAACTTCAGCGCCGTCAGGGGCATGGATGTGAACTGTGTATTGGTTCCCGGCAAATGTAGAAACATCCTTGAGCTCGTAGTTTGCTTGGCGATACCAGAATTTACCTAACACTTTTTGCTTGGGCTGATAGACGGGGCGATCGGTAATGCCGAATGCCTTGGCATTGCTCAGTGTGGCATGATTGCGGATGTAGGAGTTAATGCGTTCAAAGCCAAAGAACGCTTGCCCCTTGTTTGATTTGGCACGCACCATCCACTGGTATTTATTATCCATCTCACCATTTTTGATGAAAACGGTGCCATCCTTGCCAGTGCTGCGGGTGGCGGATTTCGTCGCGACATCATATCTTCTTTCCTTGGTGCCATTTTTCTTTCTGATCTGATCGTAACCAAAGAAATCCAGCTTAGCATTTGCCACAGGTTTTCCTGTGACTGAATCCGCGACATAAAAGAGCTCGCCGTCCTTGATGTCTTTTCTAACCAAGGTGATGGCGTCGATCCTGATCACGGTGTGTGCAGTGACACCATCTTCCAGCTCAGCTGAAATGAGGAACACGCCCGATTTTTCCGTCGGAATGCTCAGTGTGGCACGGGTATCCCAGTGGTGATCGCGTGGCTTGAGCTCGTGGGTGCGCTTGCCGACTTCTTTGCCAACATATTTTTTCTTATCTCCACTGACGAGATCATCGGCGAGATTGCTCCAACGGAATTTTTGCCATTCGAGTTTCGCAGGATTACCTTTGAGGTATTCCCATGAATCATTGACGATGGCATTAATGTCCACTTCGCGAGCGGTCAGGGTGACCGACTTTGCATTTCGGAAAACGTAGTTGATAGATGGCTCTGTGCCGACGGGGTAAGACTTGCTGGTAGGCTCGAGCCGACCCCAATTTCCGATGATTTGCTTGAGTAGTTTTTTGCGCCCTTTAAGAGAGCCATTTTCCGGGAATTTCTCGATCGTTTCCTTGAGAAGGACGACGGCTTTCTCGTGCTGACGGCGGTCGAGATAGATTTGAACGAGTCGGTCAGCGGAATAGGGATCGGTTTGTGATAGCTCACGGTAAATACGGATGAAATTCTGGTCGTCCGGCATTTTGAATCGCTTCACGCCGCTTGCGAGCTTGGCAACCGTTTCGTCATCCCCGAGTGTGTGCAGCTGAAGAATTCCCTTTTGATCATCCATGTCCATGCCGGAAAACCAACCGAAGCTACGCATGGTTCCGACGCCAAACTGGCTGTGTAAGAACTGCGCCCACTGCATCTTCTGATTGTTCTGATGTAGGCAGTAACGCCAGCGTTCGCCGTCGTTTTTCGCTGCTTCCCAAGATTCGGGAAGTTGGTAATAGAGAGGGTTACCCTCGGCATCGACGGGTGCGCCTTGAGGATTACGGCCACCACGATGCCAGCGACTGCCAGGCTCGACGTCAGGTAGTTTGGAAATGTCAGTTAGTTTCTGCAGGCGCCATGATCCGGTGTGTCCACTTTGCATTTTCAACGCTTGCCCGAGTGTGCTTAAGATTTGGATTCGATGCTTCTTTTCTGGATCGTTTTTGAGTGCTCCTGTCAGGATTTGTAAGGCGCGTACGCGGTCGCGCTCTGTGCTCATGGCATATCGCCCGCCACCGCGGTGATTACCGCGTTTGAACTCACCAGCGATGATATAGCCGTAGTGAGGCATGCTTGTGTAGAGGTGTCCTGCGGTGATGAGTAGTGGTGCGTTTTTCGGGTGTTTGGTAACAGCGGATTCAATGAGCTTGTCGAGTTCCGAATCGCGTTTGAGTCGTTGTAAGTTACTGTAGGCATTGGAAAGATCCTGGCCTGTTTTATCGTCGCTTACGGAATCGAGGAGTTTTTTGTAAACAGCGAGGGAGTCTTTGAAATTGCCCTGTTTGGTAAACTTGGCGGCTTTAATTCGTTGTTTTTCTGCTTTCTCCTGCGCGTGGCAGAGGGGGGAGAGCAGCGCGGCGAACGCGAGAATGACCGTGATGATTTTTCCTGATTTCATAATAGTTTAATAGTCTGGGAGCCGAAGCTAGTAGTGGAGAGACACCTTAGATGCGGAATCCTTAGAATAATTTCCAGATTCATAACAAATGGTGATCAGCGATCCAACCATATTGGCACGCTGATGCGGATTTGTGACGGAAAAATGCTCAGGCAGGGATGTTTCTCTGAAACGTCCGACGGAGTAACCTTCAATTCGTCCTTCCACAGGGGGTTGTGGCAATGACATCGCATCAGCCGGACGGCTTGGAAAGCCGTCCCTGCCACTCATTTCTGCCGCTCGGCTTTGACCTGTTGGGCGAGACGTTTGATATAGCTTTTGCCTCTTCCTTTTTTTAAGGCTTCATTCACCCAAGCATCGGGGATTTTGTCTGTTAGCTTAAGCTGCTTAAAGGTATTGATCAGGTTGAGTTGAGAATACTCGTCGTTATTCAGAGTGAGCTCTTTGATAAGTGCGGAAGTGCCAGCTGCTTTCTTGTCAGTATTCATTAGAGCGGAGGCAGCCTGCACGCGGATGGCGGAGTGCTTGTCATCAAGTAATTGAACCAGCGCGGTTTCTGCGGTAGAGGATATTTTACCGAGAATCACGCAGCCGAGAGTGGCCCAGTAGCGCTGGATTGGATCATCGGATTTAAGTAGCGAGGTGAATTCCGGGAGATTTTCAGAATTGCGTGCGGATGCCTTGAATGCCAGTTCGATAAGTTTGGGCATGTCATCTTTACGTGATGCGGCATAGTCGGTGATGGTTTTGCCTTCTGCCAGTGCCTTGAACATAGGCTCTGGAATAACGCCTGTATCGTTCACCTTAATCATGGTTTGCTTGAGGCGGGAACGCATTTTCTGGAGTTTCTCAGTGTGTGCTGGGTCGGACGCGAGGTTCTTTACTTCCCAAGGGTCAGCATGCGTATCGAAGAGTTCCTCGATGGGTTGGTTAGATTCCCAAGTGGATTTATGCCGTCCTGTTAGTTTGCCTTCTTTCCATGCCTGTTGCCATGAATTCCATCCTTTCTGGCCAAATTGATAGTAGCTGTATGGCGCGGCGGGTAGGTGCGGGCTGAAGCGGCGGATGTATTTCCAACGACCATCGGTGATACCACGTCGCATGCCGTAGATTTCATCGAATCGATCTGCGAAAAGGAACTCAACGTCGTTTTTACCGGGTTCTTCACGTTTCGATCCGAGGAATGCGCGACCTTGCATTTGCTCGGGTTTTTCCAAGCCAACGAGTGAGAGCAGCGTGGGCGCGAGGTCGACGAATGCCACGGTTTCATCGATTTTTGCACCAGGTTTGAAAGGGGAGAGGTGTTGCCATTTTTTGGGAACATGCACCAGCATCGGGATGTGAACGCCGGTGTCTTTGAGGTAGCGCTTGCCGCGTGGCGTGATGCCGCCATGATCGCCGTAGTAAAAAATGATGGTATCCTCAGCGAGACCTGCTGCAGCGAGGTCGTCGAGGATTTTCCCAATCTGGGAATCGAGATTGGTCATGATGTCATGATAGTGCGCGACGTCACTACGGATGCCAGGTAGGTCAGGAAGATAAGGTCGTAGTGTTACCTTCGCTGGGTCGAGACGTGTTTTACCTGTTTTTTTCTTACTTTTGAATAACGAGCTTTCGTG
>JBGCEU010000121.1:0-4899 GCA_045106535.1 Akkermansiaceae bacterium
TTTTTCCCTTGGGCATTCACGAGCAGGCCGAAGCGTGTCTCGAGGTAGGGGCGGTTATTGCCTTTGCCCATCTTGGATGAGTTATCGTAGTCGTTATTAAAGACAGTTTCTACACCTTCTTTAAACTCGGGGTCATCTGAGATCTGGACGATCACGTCATGGTAGGCACGTTTTTGGCCGTGGAAGTGCCAGACGACGATGCCGTAGAGCGGGCTACTTTTTTCCAGGTCAATCTGAACCCACTGAGTGCCTTCGAGCAGTTCGAGGAAGTATCCCTCGCCAGTTTCCTTTTCGCCGTCGGTGATGAGCTTAGGCTCGCCGAGGATTGGGTAGTCATCACTTGCGGTGACTTTTTTGCCCTTGGAAAGGAGCACGGTGCCTTCAGGAACGAGGAACTTAGGGAAAGCCTTGGTCTCTGGAGCCAGATTTGGCACGCCCTTAGGTCTGGGTGAGCCTTCGATGACTTCCTTGGGAAGCTCGGTCTTGAGCTCGACGCCACCTGCGGTGCCTGGGCCAGGGCCATTGCCGCCGCTAGGGGCGTCGGTGTCAGCGGCTGCGTCTTTGTCGTTACATGAGCCGAGCATCAGCGCGGTAGCAGTACTGAGAGTACCGATGATGAGGGCTGGGATAATGGATGTGTTTGTCAGTTTCATACTTGTAGTTGTTCGGGAGTGAATACGATGGGTTCTTTTTTCAGTGCGGATGGGTTGACCCAGAAGATGGGTGCCTCGCTTTCAAAAGCGTGGCGGGCATCGCAGGTGAGTTTGGCATCGCCACGGACTGAGGCGAAAAAGTTTTCCAAGTGTGGCTGGTGTGGCGGCTTGTTGAGCACGCCTGGAATGGTGAATTCTTCCGGAGCGGCGGATTCGTAGGATGCCACGCCGTCGGTTGCCTTGGGCTTGGGTGGAGCGGCTTTTTTACGCATGAATCCGCGCCTAACAAGATCATCCCACTCGGGGGCGCTGCTTTCGCGGTAAATGGCACTGCCGCTCGCGGCCTCGGAAATCTTGATGGTGCCGTCTGTTCCCATGAAGCGCTCGAAGAATCCTCCGCCGGCACTTGTGGTGGTGAGAACCTGATAGAATGCGCGAACAGAGCCCTGTGGGGTGTCGTATTCAAAGATCGCCATGACATTATCAAAGTGCTCGCGGTCCTTGAAGTAGTCATTTCCACCAGAGGCAAAAACGGACTTAGGCTGAGTGCCGAGGAACCAGTTATAGACATCAATCTGGTGGGCTCCGAGGTCAGAAATAGGTCCGCCGGAGAGATCGCGGTAGAAGCGCCAGTTCATAAACTGGTGCATGTCCTTGTAGCCGTATTTGGTGAGGATATCCTGATCGATGGTTAGCCTTGGGTTGAAGGAAATGTCTTGGGAGGACTTCACCGCGCGGTTCCACTGGCCGTTGACGTTGACAATGGTGCCGCAGACGTTGGCTTTGTTGATCAAGTTATCGAGGGTAAACTTGTAGCGTGGGTTACTGCGGCGCTGGTGGCCAATTTGGCAAAGCTTACCGGACTTTTCCATGGCGCGAACCATGTCGCGTGCGCCGTCGATGGTATTGGACATCATCTTCTCGCAGTAGACGTGCAGTCCTGCTTCGAGGCATTTCACCGTGTGTGGCGAGTGCCAGAAATCGGGCGTGGCAACAATGGCGACATCGAGCCCCTCTTCCTTTTCCAGAAGTTCGTCGATGTCGGTGTAGCGGTTTGGCATGTCGCCTTGGAGGGCACGCACCTTACCGGCTCCGCCCTTGAGGTTGTAGTCCCAGATGTCACAGACCGCCTGGAAGTGTAGTCCGGGAATGTTGGACATTGCCTCAAAGAGCACACGGCCTTGTTTACCCATTCCGATCAGGGCGATGTTAATCTTGTCGTTGTTTCCATCGGCTGCTTTGAGGATGGAAGGCGCACCAAGCACCAGGCCAGCGCCTGCGATTGTGCTGCCTTTGGATAGAAAATCTCTTCTGTTCATGGTATGAATTTCGTTTGTGTTAGGCACCCGGTCAAACCGGGAGCGGAATTACCACTTCTTGAGAATGCAAAGGCGGTTATGCTTCTCCCACTGTAGTGCCATGGCGATCATGATCACGTGAACGGCGAGCCAAGCGACACCCGAATCCTGCTTGATGAGGATGAGTCCCCATGTCAGGCCGACGTAGATCAGACCGAGAAGGAAGAGGCTGATACGGCTGCCAACACCCAGAATGATGGTTAATCCGAGCAGGATGAGCGCCGGCCCGAGGATCTTGTCGAAAAGGTTAAGTGTCCAGTTCATCATCAGAGGCTCAGCCTTAAATGTGTCTTTCATGGACGCGGGGATGCCGCTGTAGTTATCAAAGGCATATCCTTTTGAGCTGGCGACTTCAGTCAGGTCGGGATCATAGGCTTCGCCATCGACTTCGACAGGCTGTGTGCTCATGACTTTTCCGGAGAACTTTTCGATACCGGTCTGGAGTGCGCGGACGCCGAGCCAGAGGCGCAGCAGGAGGGTTGCGAGGACCTGACCGAGTGAGCTGTTTTTATCAGTGAACATGGTTTATTGAACTAGGTTGAGTGTTTGTTGTGGGTGAGTTGAGTTGGAAACTACGGGCGAGTGCGCCTGAGCTTTCAACCAATATGTTCGCGTCACGGGACGGGGTCAAGAGCGAGCTCACGGATATGGTTAAGGAATTTGTTAAACAAGGGCTAACTACTGGGGACAAACTCGATGCACATGGGCGTTGGGACGGTGATTTCCTGGCCTGTATAGCTCAGTATGCCAGTATTTGGGTCGATTTTAAAAACAGGCACATCATTCGATTTTTGACCGGCCACAAGCAGCCACTTGCCACTTGGATCGAGATTGATGTTTCGAGGAATCCAGACTTCGGCACCAATCGTCTGAATTCGCGTGATCTTACCATCCTCTGCGACGCTGAAGACTGATAGCGAGTCGCGTCCTTGCTCCGTCAGATCACGGTTAGCGCAGTAGATGAATTTGCCATCCTGTGAGACGCGGATTTCTGAGCAGCTGCGTTGCTCTGTAGTCTCTCCCTCGGGAAGTGTGCTGACCAGCTGCACGGGTTTCAGGTTTCCGCTCGCGGCATCACGATCATAAACTGAGATACTCAGCGTGAGCTCATTGAGCACGTATGCTTGCTTGCCATCCTTGCCGAACTTCATATGGCGTGGGCCGGCGCCGGGAGGTGATGCTGCGGAACCCGAAGAGGTGAGTTTTGCCGTAGCCGAATCGAGTTGGTAAATCATCACCTTATCGATACCAAGATCTGGCGCGTAGGCATACTTGTTATCGGGTCCACTGTAAATTGAGTGCGCGTGCGGTTTGGTCTGGCGTTTGGGGTGGGCGCCTTTGCCCTCGTGAACATGCTTGGATGCCATTTTACCGATCGATCCATCGGCTTGGATTGGATAGGAAACCACGTAACCTTCACGGTAATTTGCACCCATGAGGATCTTGCCGGTGCTATCGAGGCTCACGTGGCATAGTTTTGACCCCTTGGTCGGCTGCTGGTTGAGCTCGGTAAGTTTGCCTTCTTGTTCGATTTTGTAGGCGACCACACGCCCGGCTTTTTTTTCGACCTCTGCGGTGGAGTAAAGAATCGAGTTCTTTGGGTGTTTTACGAGGAATCCCGAGCTGTTCACTTCTGCGGCAAGAACTGGCGTAGCGAGTGTGCCTTTGTTTTGATCCAAAGTGGCGGTGAAAATACCTTTCTTACCAGTGCCTATAAAGACGGTGGTTGTGGCCGCTGCCGCCATGGTGACGATACTGGCCGTGGTGATTAGGGTAACGAATAATGTGTAGACTGTTTTCATGGTTAATTAGTGTTAGGGGGTTTCTCCCATGGCCATGGGGCACTCATCCAATCGATGGCGCCGCCTTGGATACGTTGCCAAAGATAATCGAGAGTCTCGGCAGGTGGAGCATCACCACGGAAGGATACGGGTGAGAATTTCAAATGTTGCGCATCGTCGGGATCGGTTTCTAATCGCCAGACGAACACAGGCCGCTTGGCATCGGGCGTGATCATTTCTGTGAAGCGCATGTCGATAAAGAGAACGGTGCCGGGATTTTGCTCATCGGGAATGATCATGTGCCAGTCTTTTGCGAACCACTTGAGCGTTTTGGTTTCTGGAAAATGAGTGAAGTTTTTTAGATGTTCGTGGCCCTTCGGGAGTTGGCTTATTTCTGTGGGGCGGTCGTCATTGTCAAACGGCGACCAGTAAGCCACATGGTAATGATCTTCTGTGTCTGCGATCATTCGCCAAAGGAAAATATTCGAGATGGTTGGCGCTGTCATCATCCTGTTAGGTTTGATGCCGCGTTCGACGAGCTGTTTTTCAAAGTGCTGATTCGCCTGGTGTTTGATGGCAAAGCTGGCGGCTGTGTAGAGGCAAAGCCAGAGCGCCGCAGCGCGCCCGATCCAGGTTCTTTTATCTGATTCCCTGTTAAAAAAGAGAACGAGCAGCAGAGCGAATAGCATTGGCAGGGTGAAAGAGATATCGATGATCGACATATTATTCAGTGAAGCTCGGTAGCTGGAAAAAGGCTCTAACACCTGCGTGCCGTAAGAGGTGAAACAATCGATCAGCACATGCGTTGCCCATGTAATAAACACAAACAATGTCGCGCGTTTAAAGGTGACTCCTTTTTTTTGATGTAGCTTGGAAAGCAACCAGCCAAAAAACAGAGACGCGAGCGCCATAAGCAGAATCGAGTGCGAAAGCCCACGGTGCCATCCAAGCCGCTCTGTAGCGTCAAGCCACGGGTAGGCGAGGATGTCGAGATCCGGCAGTGTGCCGAAGAAAATTCCCCACGCCATACCTTTCCAGCCAAGCTGCTTGCGCAGCGTAATCTCGCCGCACAGTCCGCCAAGAGCTGCTTGTGTGATGGAGTCCATG
>JBGCEU010000122.1:0-24367 GCA_045106535.1 Akkermansiaceae bacterium
GAAGTCTGGACTGAGCTTTACCTACTCTTGGCTGTGATCATCAGCGTCGATATCATCGGCGCAAAAGTCCGGCAGAGGCACCATACAATACCTAACCGTAAGCAGCCACTCCCCGAGCTTGATTCCCTTTCGAAAAATGTAGCCATACACACGCTTAAAAAGTTGGCTCCACGGTGGAGGCTACCTCGCATAGTTGCCATTGCCTTAGCGGCATTGATCGTTATTTCCTGGCTACCGAATCTATTCATGATCAACGCCAAGCCGCTGATTGGAAACAGAGCGAATTCCCTAACAGCAGAGCGCGCAGAATTTTTCATCCATGAAATCACACCCGAACCAGCGCGTGACAGCGTTTCTTGGGAAGGCGTCGGCACATGGGCAGATGAACTCTGGCAAACACGTGGCGAGGAAGCCCTGCTCAATACCGTCGCCATCGCCACCATCGCCATCGTCCTAGCAGCTATGTTTGCCATTTCCCTACTCCCCTTTGCCTCAAGAGCACTGGCGAGACTACGGGCATTGAATTTACCGATGGGCAGGAAAGCACAATCCAAAAGCCTCGGCTGGAAAGCGATTGGCCTAACAACACGCAGCGGCTTCATCGTCACGCGTGCCGTGCCGGAGTATATCATCGCTTATATCCTCATCGGGCTCATGGGCGTCAGCGCTTGGCCGCTTATTCTGGCTCTGGCGATTCATAACATCGGCATTCTCGGGAGACTGTGGGGAGAAGTGACTGAGAACCACCCGGAAAGCCACCCGCGGCAGCTGATGGCAGGAGGAGCCGGTAGAATTCAGGTGTTCGCAGCCAGCTACCTTCCGGAATCCTTCAATCGTTTTCTGATGTATCTATTTTACCGATGGGAAACCTGCGTGCGCGAGACAACTATTCTCGGCATGCTCGGCTACGCATCCATCGGGCTGCAAATCAGCCTGTCACGAGGCCAATACAATGCCTTGGATCAGATGATGTATTTTGTGCTGCTCGGCGCAGCGGTCATCTTCATTGGTGATTTTGTATCTGTGGCAGCGCGCGCAGTGCTACGAAAAGCGTGAAAATAATCTGCGGTTCGAAGCCGCCACTACGCCTCGCCCTGCCACTCGCCGTAGGCGCGGAATTTCTGGTAGCGTTGTTCTAGCAGATCTTCCATACTCAGCTCTTGGAGAGCATGAATCTGGGTACTGACAGCGTGACGGAGGTTTTCAGATGCCTGAATATGATCCGTGTGTGCACCGCCCTTGGGCTCTGGAATAACTTCATCGATCAGATTAAGTCTACCGAGATCTGGGGCGGCGATTTTCATCGCTTCGGCAGCTTCCGGGGCGTGCTTCCGATGTTTCCAGAGAATAGCGGCACATCCCTCAGGGCTGATCACTGAGTAGTAAGCATTTTCCATCATCAGAACGCGGTCTGTGACCCCAATTCCAAGAGCACCACCGGAGCCACCCTCACCTAACACAACGGCAACCGTTTGAGTCTTGAGTCGCATCATCTCGCGCAGGTTAAATCCGATTGCCTCGGCGATATTTCGCTCCTCAGCACCGATACCAGGAAACGCACCCGGCGTATCAATCAGAGCAATGACGGGAAGATGAAATTTTTCCGCTAGCTTCATCAGACGCATCGATTTGCGGTAACCCTCAGGGTGAGCACTGCCGAAGTTCCGTAAGAGATTTTCTTTAGTGTCCCTGCCCTTCTGGTGACCAATCACAACAACGCGCTGTTCACCAAGCGTGGCGAATCCACCGGGCATGGCGTGATCATCTCCGATGTGACGATCTCCGTGGAGTTCGCAAAAGTCATCAAAGACGTGTGAAATGTAATCCAGCATGAATGGTCTGTTAGTGTGGCGGGCAATCTGCACGCGTTGCCATGGGCTTAAGTTATCATAGATACCATTTCGGGTATCCGTGAGCTTCTGCTCCATGGCATCAATCTCATCAGACATGTCGATCTTTTGGGATTGAGCCTTATGCTTGAGCTTTTCGAGCTGATGTTCAAGCTCCGCGATGGGTTTTTCAAAATCGAGTGGTTTCATGTTAAAAAATTATCGGTTCCTGATTTCTATATCGTTTCCTGGACGAAGAATGAGAGGCAGTTCCTCCATATCAGTTGGATCCAAGTAAAACCCGAACCCGAAGTCCTCCTCATCATCTTCTGGAAGTGCACGGATTGAAAGCGATTTATCACTGAGCAGGATGACCTTACTTGATGCTCGGTAATACTCTGAGTGCCCAGGATAGAGCCTATCTCTATACCAGCCTCGGATGGAGCCCACCTTCAGGCGATTGATGTCTTTCTTCGCGTTGTAGGAAATTTTCAGAATCGGATACTCTTTTACAAATTCTCCACCGCGCCAGAGCGTCAGTGTCTCACGGCGGGTATCGATTACGACACGCAGATCCAGAGGCATCACGGTGAGCTTCTGCCCCGCTCGTAATCCGCGGGGGTCTGCATTTTTGAGTCGACTGAGATGCACTAGGCTATCAAAAGTTGTATTGTGTTTTCTAACAATAGCCGTATAGCTGTCACCACTTTTTACTTTAACCGCTTTTTTCCCTTCCTTGAACTCAGGGTCAAGTAATCGGTCGATGTTGATCTCCCCGAGAATTTTGCGCGCCTGCGAAGCTGATTTTGCGGACGGGTAAAAACTAACAATGTATTTTAGCTTCTCTTCGGCCTCGACCATCGACTCCATGGCAAGCAGCTCTTTCGCGCGCTGGAATGCTTTTTCACCGGGTTCATTATCGGAACGAACACCTTGTTCGGCTTTCTTTTTGAGAGCGAGCTCGATCTTTTGCTGCCTCTCCATCATGGTTCCCGGCATGTCTTTCACCGTGCCAGTGTATTTTTCCATCATGTATGCCGTGCCCATCATGGCTCCCAGCACAAGCAATGCTGCGATGATCTTGATGATGAGCAGGATGCGCATGCGGGAGATGCTAACTAAAAAAAGAGGCGTTTGCCACTGAAAACATGATGTTAGAGCAGTCCCTTGCGCTTGAAGTCGAAGGTGTTGATATCTGAGGATTTCCCAATCATATCAATTGCAAATTTCAGTAAACAAACCTCCCAAGCATCGTCCACACCTTCGATCACAGCGAGCATCGGATCACCTGAGGCGCGGACACCATCAAGAACGCGCCCGCGCACTGCCTCCATGGAGTCGTGCAGGAGTTCCTCGGTTACGTTACCTTTCTTAAACATAAAACCATATTGGAAAAAGACAGGTTCCATATTGTTCGCTTTGAGCCAATCGAGAAACTCGCCCGCTTTTTCCTGAAAACCTTCAAGTTCGACACCTTGCATTCCATCCGGGCGGATAATCTGAGGCTTTTGTGCCTCCATTTCGCCGTGGCGCAAACGCACCTGACCAATGGAATCCATCGGTTCGCTCAACATAGTGAATTTGAACCGCGTAGCTCCGAAGGTATCGATCCTGCGGTCAGGCTCATGAATGAGCTGAGCGGTTTCCATGGCATACTGGATGCTGTCAGGTGAGTGCTGCACTGTTAATGGATGGGTTACGAGAAAGTAGCTGACTATCAGCCTGATTAGAAAATAATCCAATAAAAAGGGCAGACCCAGAAAGAGCCTGCCCTTGAAAGCTATTAATGAAGTTTGTTAGGAGGCGTTATTAACGTAAGTGATTACGTCACCGACACTCTGAAGTTTTTCGGCGTCCTCGTCTGGAACTTCAATTCCGAACTCTTCCTCAAATGCCATGACAAGCTCGACAGTGTCGAGTGAGTCGGCACCAAGATCTTCAATGAACTTGGCTTCTGGCTTAACTTGATCGGCGCTTACGCCGAGTTGCTCGACGATGATATCTTTGACTTTGGCTTCGGTATTTTCAGACATGAATACGGTGTATTACGGGTTGGTGAAAGTGATTTAACTGTGCGGGCAGGAATTGGCAACCATGAAAATCATGAATCGCCCTCTTTCCTGTCATCGGATTCAGAAGAGCCGGAATCATCTGTTGCATCAGAATCTTCATCAGGCTCCTCGTCCAGATCAGCATACTCAATGACCTCACCCTTGAAGCGCTCCATCACGTAAGCAAAAAGCTTTTCCGCTGGCGCGCCATCCTCTTCTTTAAACTGACCGTAGACCATGCCGTCGATCTTCGCCTTCTTCTCCTCTTCCCCGTCATTGTAATAAATCAGAGCTAGGCCTTTGGTATCCCATTTGCGCTTATCGATCCTTACCATGTCAGCATAGGCGATTCGTCGACCGTCTTGAGTATGAAGGGCTTCTTCATCGGCGGAGATTTTACGGCTCATTGTGCGAATGAGGAAAAATAATGTGATGGCTATAAGCACGCCGGTCACACCCATCGCCCAAAATTGCTCGGTAATTTTACCCTTCTTGAATGGCTTCTCTTCTGTTTCCGCATCCCATTCCCTATCGCTAGTGAAATTCTCCCACAGGCGAGCTGCCCCTGGCTGGCCGCCTTTCTCCTTCAGCAACTCGAAACCATTGACGAGTTCATCCGGCCAAGCCATCTCCAGTTCAGCATCGCGTGGCAGCACATCGGCAGCATCGTCAGGAAACACGACTTTTTTCTCGGACGCGAATTCCTTCCAGTTCGTATCAGTAGCTTCATCTTTATTCTGCAACTCTTGGAAATCTTTACCCGCCTGAGTGAATGCGGCATGCACGTAGAAGTGTAAATTCTTCTCACGGTAGCCCCACATACCATCTTTAAAAAAGAGAATCGCAAATACGCTGAACATTGCCAGCATAGCGAGGGCTCGCCAAAGGAACCATTTCGTAGGCTTGCAGACTGGGGCTTCTGGGCTAGGTGTAACTTCGCTCATGAGATGTGTGATGCGCAGCTTGCTAGTAAATTTTCTATACTTGAAGAAAAAAAACGCAATATCGCCCACTCCCTCACTCTCTGACTTGCGAACATGCCTACACATGTTAAAACCAAGGAAAGAAAATACACTCTCCAAATTAACCACCTACTTTCATGACCCATAAAGAAACGATACGTCTAACATCGCTCGCATCCTGCGCGGGATGAGCCTCCAAACTAGATCCCGAGTCACTCACGCAGGTTCTGCATGGGCTGCCTCAATACCAGGATGACCGCTTACTTGTCGGCTCTGCGACAGCTGACGATGCTGGTGTATTCAAGATAGACGATGAGCGAGCACTCGTGCAAACGACGGATTTTTTCACGCCCATCGTGGATGATCCTGTGCTCTATGGAAAAATAGCGGCTGCGAACTCGCTTTCTGACGTTTATGCCATGGGAGGCCGCCCGTTGACAGCACTGGCTATTGCCGGCATGCCGTCGGATATCATTGGCAACGATATCATACGGGAAATTTTCCGAGGTGGTGCAGAAATGTGTATGGAAGCAGAGTGCAGCCTGCTAGGTGGCCACACGATCAAGAACCCTGAGCCAATCTACGGGCTTGCAGTAACAGGCATCGTGCATCCCGAACGTTACCTCGCCAATGCGCATGCCAAGCCTGGTGAAATTCTTGTTCTTACCAAACCGCTGGGTAGCGGTATTGTCTCTACCGCCATCAAACGCGGTATTTGCTCGGATGAGCTTGCCTCACACGCCAGCGAGCTGATGGCCACTCTGAACAAACCTGGCGCAGCCATCGCGGAACGTGGACTCGTCAAGTGCTGCACCGATATCACAGGATTTGGTCTCGCAGGCCATCTCATCGAACTCTGTGACGGTAGTGGAGTATCAGCTGAAATCGATGCTACCGCCCTGCCACTGATGTCACCCGAGGTGATGCAGCATGTAGAGGCAGACTGCGTTCCGGGAGGCACAAAAAAGAATCTGCAGCACGCGCTTCCACGTCTCAAATTCGATGCCAATGTCACTGAGAGCCACAAGCTCATTTTTGCTGATGCCCAGACCTCGGGTGGTTTGTTGCTCAGTGTCCCAGAGGAAAACCTCAACGCCGTGATGGAGGTTCTGGAAGAGACCGAGGCACCATGCGCTGTTCAGATAGGCAGAACCATACCCAAGCAAGACCACGCCATTCAGGTCATGGCTTCCTAGTTTTCAGATGAAAAAAAATCTCACCATCGACACAGCGACCTTACCCGAGGAAGGCAAACTCTTCTCTGGAGAGCTCGACGGATCGATTTTCGATTTACCTGATGAGGATGCCAAAGCTGACGGGTCACTTGAATACGAGATCCACGCACAGAAATTCGACTCAGAGCTGCTTATCCGTGGCAGCCTCTCTGTGCCGATGGAATTTACCTGCGTGCGCACCCTCCAGAGGTTCGTTCAGACCATAACGGCCGAATCATTTGATATCAGTATCGAATTAGAGGGGAGCCAAGTCGATCTGGCCGATCATTTGCGTGAAGAGCTGGCTATTCTTTTTCCCGATTACCCACGCTGTGATGAGGCTGATGAGCCGATGGACTGTGAAGTAGATTCCCGATATTTAGCAGTGGACAAACCCACCGATGATGATGTAAAGACCCCTCCCCGCGACGCAACACCCACACCCTGGGATGCGTTGGACGCCATCGAAGACACACCTGATGCTGGCAAGTCCTGAGCGGTGAACCCTGATTTTCCTAGGAAACCAACCATTTAACATACTAATACCATGGCCGTACCAAAGCGCAGAACATCCAAGATGAAGCAAAAGATGCGACGCGGAGCAAACCGCTGGCGCACACCCAAGCTCAAGACATGTCCTGAGTGTGAGAGCCGCGTGCCCTCACACATCGCCTGCCCTCACTGCGGAACCTACCGCGAGCGTCAGGTGCTGGAAGTGGATGCCCTCTAGTGGCACCCCTGCTCTGAATCATCTAACACGTAGCGGAATGCCTCGGTATTCCGCTCGTTTTGTACCTGCAAGGCAGGTTACACCTATTCGGTAGGCACTTGGCTGTTTTCAGAGTTTACCTAACTTAAAGAAACCTCTATTTTTGCAAATCATATGAATATCGCACTGGATGCAATGGGTGGAGACAACGCCCCAGAGATCAACATTGTGGGTGCACGTGATGCGCTCAAGCTCTACAAGGATATCGACCAACTTTATCTGGTTGGCGATTCTGAGGTTATCGGTCACCAGATCAAGGAACACGGTGTCGATGACACTCGCATCAAAATTGTGCACGCACCCGAAGTAGTCGAAATGGATGAGTCCGGTGCCAAGGCACTGAGGAGAAAAAAGCATTCGTCCATCTCAGTCGCTTGTGACCTTGTCAAATCAGGTGATGCCGATGCGGTAGTCAGCGCAGGTAATACGGGTGCAGCTGTCGCAGCAGCCACAGTCAAGCTACGTACCCTGAAGGGTGTCGAGCGTGCCGGCATAGCCACTGCGATTCCTAACGAATACGGTATTTGCCAGCTTCTCGATGCAGGAGCTAATCCGGAAGCCAAGCCTCAGCATCTTGTGACTTACGCAATGATGGGAGCCGTTTACGCTAACAATGTGTTAGGTGTAGATCGCCCGCGTGTGGGGCTGATGTCAAATGGCGAGGAAGATGAAAAAGGCACGACTTTCACCAAGGAGACATTCGCCTTGTTAAAGCATCTTGAGGCAACTGGGCGAGCACCCTATGACTTCGTGGGCAACGTCGAAGGGCATGACCTTTTCGATAGTAAGATTGATGTCGTGCTGTGCGATGGCTTCACAGGAAATATCATTCTCAAAACTTGTGAAGCCACAGCCAAGGCTATGTCGAAGTGGCTCAAACTTGAGTTCAAACGCAGTCCGTTCCGCATCATGGGTGCAGCCATTGCACAAGGTGCGTTCAAGGCAGTGAAAAAGAAAAGCAGCTACGAATACGTCGGCGGCTCTCCCCTACTTGGAGTCAATGGGGTCTGTATTATCGGCCACGGTGGCTCATCAGCACTCGCGATCCAGAATGCCATCCGCGTAGCACGCGAAACCGTCAGCCTGGAAGTTAATCCACATATCGAGCAAGCTCTAGCCGAGATTAATCGGCCACAGGCATCTGACGCCTGAGCCCCGAATTAAGCTGTTCATCCTCCAGATAGCAGCTACATTTCACCTCACAAACACTGTTTGATTTTCTATGAGTGAAGCTACCGACCACCCCGTCACTATCGCCGGCACTGGCAGTTATCTACCCGAGCGTATTCTCACCAATGCGGAACTGGAAAAAATCGTCGAGACCAGCGACGAGTGGATCACCTCCCGCACAGGCATCAAGGAAAGACGCATCGCGGCAGATGATGAGTTCACCTCGCATATGGCGACAAAGGCTGGGCGACGCGCTCTCGAACAGGCAGGAATCGCTCAAGAGGACGTTCAATTAATTATTGTGGCGACAATCACACCCGACACACCCACACCCGCCACAGCGTGTTACGTGCAGACGGAATTAGGTGCCCACTCGGCCGTGGCGTTTGATATTTCCGCCGCCTGTTCCGGTTTTCTTTATGCGATGAAAATTGCACGCCGCCTGATCTCAGATGGTGCCTATGAAAACGCCCTCATCATCGGGGCTGAAAAACTATCGTCCGTCACGAATTGGAAAGACCGAAACACCTGCGTACTTTTTGGCGATGGAGCCGGTGCCGCTGTGCTCAGAAAATCAGAACAAGGCGAAGGTCGTATCATCGCCACAGAGACAGGAAGTGATGGGCGCCATGCAGACCTACTCAAAATTGCCGGTGGTGGCTCAGCTTGCCCTGTCACAGCTGCCAATGCTGATGACAACCTAAACACCCTCTCTATGCAGGGACGTGAGGTATTTAAGCTCGCAGTCAATGCCATGCGCACGGCGGCTGAAAAAGTCATCGAACGCGCAGGCCTGACGCCTGAGGACATCAAACTAGTCGTTCCGCACCAAGCCAATTTACGTATCATCGACGCCATCGCAGACCGACTAACCATTCCGAACGAAAAGGTTTACGTCAATCTGCACAAGTATGGAAACACCTCTGCTGCTGCCGTCGCCATTGCCCTGGATGAGGCACATCGCGAAGGCCGATTTGAACGAGGTGACAATATCATCCTCGTCGTCTTCGGCGCAGGCCTGACCTGGGCCGCCACCGCCATTGAATGGTAGTATGTTCAGGAGCCTGGTAACAGGAATCAGGCACTCATCCCAACCTACCCACCTGACACCTGACACCCGTTCCCTGACTCCCGTAAAAATGCGCCAGTTTATCCTTACTATCGGCACGCTGGCTGCAGTTCTTGTATCCTGCTGGGAAATCTATCAGGGTATCGCCGCCATTCTTACAAACCGACTTGAGGAATCACTGCTTCACCTACTCATCGTATTACCAATCTCCATGTCGCTCGCGGTTGTCTTCGACTACGTCAACAGCCTACTGCATGAAGACTACAGAAAGTTTAGGCGCTCACTGGTTAGAAAAAAAGGAAGCCAGCAGGACATCATGCACCCGAACTCTAAAGAAGTGAGAGAAACCCCGTGGGAAGACGACTCCTCGCACACTCAGTGATTTTTTTATCCTAAAGAAATTTCCTGCGCTCAGGTGCTTCCTCTGTCTCCTCCATTTCTGCGTTTCGGTGTACCCAAACGCTCTGCACCAAGCCTAACAGGAACATACACATTACTACAAAAGTTCCCGAGTAGCTGACAAGCGGTAACGGGATACCCGTAATAGGTGTCAGCAGCACACACATGCCAATGTTTTCAAAAATGTGAGCAAATAGCAGGGCAACAACTGCTGCCGATATGATTCGGCCTGAGCTGTCTCGGCTGTAAAAGGCGATGAACAAACACTGAATCAGAAGTAACGAGTAACCCGTAAGCAGCAGCAGGCTACCACGAAACCCCTGTTCCTCTCCAATGACTGCGAATATGAAGTCGTTATGAGCCGTTTTCCAAGGAATATATTTTTTGTCATGCAGCGAGCCGCGTTGGCTGTCGGCATTCCAGCCGATCCCCTTATAACCTGCTTTACCAATGGAGGTAGAAACCCAATAAGGCGCGTAGGCGTCTCCATTGATATCGACTTCTCTCTGATGAAGCATGTCGAGGTAAAGCTCGATACGACCCGCTCCACGCTCGGATTCCTTAGGCAGGACGACATAGTAGGCGATAGCAATCATCCCGAAGGCGATAATCCCCATGAAAAGCAGATAGCGGTAGGGAATGCCACCAGCAAACATAATCACGGCCGCGACAGGTAGCCACACCATAGCCGAACCCATGTCCCCCATTTTCACAACCACGAGGAAAGGAATTCCTGCGAGTAAACCAATGATTGCCACCTTCAATATGGGCAATTTAAATATCGGGTGCAGACGTGGTAAATCCTGCATCAGAGAACCTATCAAAACGATTCCACCAGCAATACCCAACTGAGTAGGCTGGAAAGATAGCCCCGCAAATCTGATTTGATGAACTTCATTACCTGCCTGCATAGCTACAATCATCAGAGCTAATCCAACAACATACATGGGAACGCCAAGCCAGCGAATCCAACGGTAGTCAATCAGTGCTGTCACCATGAACACCACGCAACCAAGCAAAATCCATTTCTTGTGCATGGATGCATAATACTCACCGCCTTGAGGCAAATGGCGAGCCGCACTTTCGATCGCATAGACTCCAAAAATAGCCAGCGCTAGCATGGTCAATACCAGCAGCCAGTTCATTCCGAGTATTTTGCGCAATAGCGGCGTCATAACAGCTTACGGAAATAAATCTGTTAGTTATTGCCCGCGCCTGGGGCAAACTTATTGAGCTCTTTGAGCATGTGCGCGGTGATGTCTTGGGCATCACGTATATACGTGAAGAATGTAACCTGATTGCTGTTCTTGCCCGATTTATCAAAGACAAAGTCAAAGCCCTGCTTCTTAGCGTGCTCTGCGACCTTCTCTTTGATCTCTTTCATGATACCATGCATGCTTGCGGCCTTGAGCCTGGCAACTCGTTGTTTTTCTGTAGTTGAAAAATGCTTAGCGCCGCGCTCCATAAGTTGTAACTCCTGCGATAGCATTTGCCCCTCTCGTTTTTTAGATTCAATTTCCTCAGCTTCTAACTCGCCTGCTTTGATTTGGTCGGCGAGCACTTTGAGCATCCCTTTGATTCGATTGATGGCCTCGCCACGCTCGTTGACTCCTTTCTGGATACGTGCGTATTCGGTATTAAACCGTTTTTGGGTATCCACAGTTCGATGATATTCCTTAAAGAGCTTCTGCATATCCACAGTCGCCATTTTCGTCTCTTCAGCGGAGACCAAACCACTAAAGAGTGCGCCCATCACCACAGTGAATGCTACCAAAAAAAACTTCTGCTTACTCCTTTTCATAATCAGTCATGCGCAATTTTGATTTGATTTCGATACATCACACCAGCTTGCCAAGTCAACCTGCACATAATCAGCGCAGGCGTCAATCTCATCCCCGTATTGATCATAAAAAACACCCTTCCCCCGCATGAGCGAGAGAAGGGTGTTTGTAAATGATCTGCTTGGCTGACTTAAGGATTTGCAGGTGCTTCGGGAGCCGCTGGCTGTGCTGGTGCATCCTTATTCAGCTCAGTGAGGAGTACGGCTGTGATGTCAGTCGCATCCTTCGTATAGAGAAGGAAAGGAACTTGGTTGGCGCTGAGGCCAGATTTATCGAGAACAAAGTCGAAGTCTTCCTTCTTGGAGTGATCCACGATACGCTTGCGGATCTCCTCGAGGATACCCTGCATACTTGCTTGCTTCTTGAGCTCCAGTGCGCGGGTGCGACGGCCAAGAAACTCGCGGCGCTCACGATCCATTGCCTTGGCTTCGTCAAGTTTGAGCTGGAATTCTTTGGACTTATCACGCTTCACACTGTCGCTGAGTGTAGGATCTTCGATTTTCTTTTTAAGAACCTGCAATTCTTCTTCAAGCTTGCGGATACCGGAGAGGCGCTCATTGTTTTCCTTCTGAATCCGAGCGAATTCCTCACTGAATTTCTGCTGCTCCTCAGTGGTTCGGTGATACTCTTTAAAAAGCTTTTGCATGTCGACAGTAGCAACCTTGAGTCGTTGGGCACTGGCAGTTCCGACTGTCACCAAGGTGAAAGCACAGAGGATAAGGGAAAGTTGAATATATTTTTTCATGGTCGATTACTGGATATTTCTGGTGGTATTCGGGGGGCACAGCGATACCGTGCACGTGCGTAGGCTGCACACGTTTAGAGACCCAGTCAATACCTATCCCCGATCAATCTCGTGAAAATCATTACCTCTCCAGGCGCTCTCTCAAAGAAATTGCGCACATGCGACGCAGCTGGCAAGCGATCACTCGTGCCCACGATGGGAGCCTTGCATGAGGGACATATTGCGTTGATTCGCCAAGCGCGTGGAGCCACAGGGAATGATGGGCTCGTGATCGTGAGTATTTTTGTGAATCCGACTCAGTTTGACAGAGCTGACGATCTCGAAAACTATCCCAAAACGATGGATGATGACCTTACAAAATGCCGTGAGGAAGGTGTCGATATCGTTTTTGCACCGGAGCCGAATTCCATGTATCAGCAGGATCATTCAGTTTCCGTTACCGAAGATTCACTGACTGACAGGCTGTGCGGAGCCAGTAGACCGGGTCATTTCGATGGTGTCTGCACGGTGGTGCTTAAGCTATTTAACCTGACTCGGGCTGATATTGCGGTATTTGGAAAAAAAGACTACCAGCAGCTCGCTGTGATCCGCCGTATGGTGAGAGATCTGGATGTTCCGATCAGCATTGTTGGGGCAGAAACGGTGAGAGATAAGAATGGCCTGGCAATGTCATCACGAAATCTTCGACTCACTGCAGCGCAGTACGCTGATGCTCCGCGCATTCGCAAAGCGCTGCTTGGGGCAAAGAAAAAAGTCCAATCAGGCGAAATTTCTGTTAGTAACCTGCTTCAAATTGCTCGCAAAGAAATTGAAGCATCTGGGGAAGGTGCGCAAATTGATTATTTGGAGCTCCTTGATGCTGAATCGCTGCAACCAATTAAAGAAGTTTCAGATCCCGCCGTGATGGCTGCGGCCGTCTTCTATGATCAAGTCAGACTCATCGATAATATTGAACTAATCAAATAATTCCCCATGCCTGCCAAAATGCTTCCGTCTGCGCAGGATCGGGAACAATTTCCACCACGGTAGTCTTATCGCTGGGCTCAAAATCGAAGCCTTCAATGCCACGCACGCAAACGTAATCCATTCCCCACATCGCAGCCCATTCATTAAATCCATGGGAGTGGGAATTCAGAACCATTTCACTTGTGCGTTCATCAAAACTCTGAACAGCGGGTAAGCGATTAAAAATATCTCCACCGCTATTATTGATAACTACCAGCATCCTTCCACGACACTCTACCTGACCTAACAAGGATGGAGCGGAGAGGTCATAAAGCGCGGTTAGATCCCCAAACACCCCCCAAGCATTTTCAGAATCAGCCGTTGCCCCAAGCCAAGTGGCTATCTGACCATCAATTCCGTTAGCTCCACGATTTGCACGCACTAGTTCATATGGGACATCGCTCTGTGAAAAATCATTCCATTCACGTATGGGCAGACTATTTCCTAGGTAGAGACTAGTACCCATTGTCGCCATCACAGATAGTGTACGCACCATTCCTGGCTCACTCTCAGGAAAAGACTCTAATAGCTCTGTGACTTTGCCTCCTGACTTCTTGGATAGTTTAAGAAAATCCTGACTATCACCAGCATGTGATACCTCGCCCAATGCTCTAACTAATCTTGTAAGGTCGCCATGAATCACCACACTCTGACGTGAAAGACCCGAAAATCCAGTCCTACTCATAGAAACCACATTGACGTCGGGCAGATTCTCAAGATCACGCCAAAAACGGCCGACGGGAACTTCGCCAATTCGCAGCACATGAGCGGGCGGCTGTTGCTTCAATATTCGATCGCCGTCATGCATTGTCAGTTTTCCCAGCACTTCACGTAGTCCACTTGTGCAATCAGCCAGAACCGGCACACCGAGATCTCGCAGAAAATGCCACACCTCTTCACGGTCATCCGGCTCCAGCCCACCCAGCATGACCACCAGTCCTCGCCATGCATCATTGATGACGGCCAGCGCAGGACGAACATCAATATTTTCATACTCTGCCTCAGAGTCAGATAATCTAACCTTGGATAGTTTTGGGTCACTCGCAGTTCCTGCCGAGATATCCACTTCATCGACACAAATATTCATATGCCAAGGACTCGACTTATCCCAGCCTTCTAACAATTTGATGTCATCACGCCATTCAATATCCTCACAACCTGATACATAATCACCAAAAATACCTACCTGCTCGATTACCTGTGGAGCTCCACTACCACGGAAACTACAAGGGCGGTCAGCCGAAATAATTAACAACGGCCTTTTCTGATAATGCGCTTCAATAGTGGCTGGGAGAACCTCTGCCACTGCTGTTCCGGAGGTCGTCACGATCGCACACGCTTCACCCGATTCCATTGATCTGCCCAAGGCGAAAAAACCCGCCGCACGCTCCTCAAAATGATTCCATACTTTTATTTCACCTGAGTCACCCGATTCCTCGAGTTCAGATAATGCTGCCACGAGAGGGATATTACGAGCCCCCGCGCACACAACGTATTCGCGGATACCCGCAGCTACACACGCACTTACAATATCAAATATCCATCCTCTGCTAGACACGGTGAGAGATTGGAGGAGCAGCAACAGAGAAGCAAGATCAATGACTGATCAGCAGCTCAAAACACGCCCCCTGCTCACAATCAGCGATACGTAGGTCACCACCCAAGGCACGTGCCAGACGCCTACAAAGAGCCAACCCAAGCCCAACACCGGGTTTACTATGCGCCGCTTCCTGAGCCGATTTATGAAATGCCCGAAATAACCTCTTTCGCTCAGCTGCTGCAATCCCAGGCCCTTGATCGGACACCTGAAAAACAATATGCTTCCCCCGTTCAAGCGCCCGTAAGCTGATGATATTGCCCTCGCTTCCGGCAACATCCAAGCCCGCGTATTTACTAGCATTATCCACGAGGTTAAAAATGATCTGCTCAACAGCCGTCGTATCCGTCGTCACCAAGCTTCGAGCCAAATCTTCAGGCACATCACATCGTAGCTCCATGCCTACTTCCTCAGCTCGCTTTCTCAGCCGTTCACACATTCTGTCGATAAGGCTACCCACCTCCACTTCCTCCACACGCGCCCGGGCACTGCCACGCTCGATACGTGAATACGCGAGCACATTTTCCACCAAGTGTGTGAGGCGTGCCGACTCTTTACGCAGGGTATTAAGATAGTTTTGCTTCTTTTCCTCATCCTGTACCATTCCCTCAGCAAGCATATCCGAGTAGAGTCCAAAGGTGGTTAAAGGCGTGCGTAACTCATGCGTCACTGAGGAAACAAACGAGGCTCTGCGCTCACTTAACTTAACCACCCCTCGCAATAGAACTATCGCGGCAAGTGCAGCTAACAATGCGCCAACCCAAGCTATACCCAGCGTCTTACGCATCGGTGTCCAGCCCCCTGGTGATGCTACTACCATCTCACCGGGCACGAGCCTCCAGGGAAGAGCGGCCAGCACCATCGGATCGCCAGCGTTAGGATCAAGCTCTTCTCCCAGGAGAGCTCTCAAACTTGCTCTAACTGGCTCTAATTTCGCCCCAGGCAAGAGATCACTTATATTACTGATCAGTTCATTACGGATTCCCTCAGCATCTAACCAAACGCCCTGAACGCGTTTACCGCCCGAATCCTGCACTTGGCGAACAAGCACAAGCTCTCCGCCGAGCCAAAGAGGCTGGAGTGGTGACTGGTATGCACCCTCTATCACATCTTGCCCACTTACCTGGGCTTGCTGCCGAAATACATCTCTGTTAGGCACAGGTATAGAATCAAAAAATTTACTCTGCTGAGTAGGATTATCAGGCGCAGCTTTATTAGCCTCCGGCTTCGAGTCCTTCTCTGCTTTGGCATCATTCTTCTTCTGTTCTTGCTCCCAGAATGGGTTGTTGCCTCCCCGGTTAACTACCGATTTTTTTACGATTTCATTGCGTTTTACTTTTTCTGATGCGCTGTAATTCGTCTGATACCCTTTCATGGAACGCACTTTATTCTTTGGATTCGTCATTCTCTGCTGACGTAGTTCCGCAATCTGCTGTTGGCCTTTCTCCGTCACAGCATCACTTTCCTTAACATCAGGAATTTGTCGTGATGCTACTGCACAGATAACGCCTAAATTATTGTCAGCCTGTTCTGCCTGTGTCTTGGTGTTCTCCTGCCACCCCGAAAATGTGGCATCACGATAAATGAGATTTCTTAAATTCATAAAATCTTCCTGCTTTTTTTTCGATAACATGGCTCCCTGCTGAACGGGAGCAAGAGCCGCGCTCCAAGTATTACCACCATCATTCCATCCGTTTACTTGAGGTGTCGTCAAAGTGCCGCTATTGATTTCAAAGTGTAATTTAACGTTTTCAGGCACATCCACATTTAATGGTGTTAGACGATTCGCCCTCTGCAGATCGACATCACGAAAGTGCCAAGCAGGCCGATTATTTTCCTCGGCAAGAATCCCTGCTGCATAGGTATCCATTCGCCATAAAGCGATACGAATGCGGCCTTCTAGCTCCGCCTTAGCCTCGGCATGAGCTGTCTCTTTTTCCAATCCTAAGGTGTGCTGAGTAATCACACCCATTGCCCCAAAAACTAACAGAGCAATTAGTCCGGAAACACACCATATAACCCAAGGTCGATTCATTGTTTCAATAAGTAGTTAAATCATTCTGACTAGCTATCAGGCGATCATGTAGCCCTTTCCTCGCACAGTCACGACAACGTCCGACCCACTCGATCCGAGTTTTTCGCGAAGGTGGGCCACATGCATGTCGATAGTTCGCGTCTCAATATTTTTTGGGTCAATCCTCCAGACACGCTGGAGCAGCTCCTCACGAGCCACTGCGCGACCTTTGTTAGAAATCAAATACTTAAGCAAGTCTCCTTCCCGTTCTGAAAGATCTTTCTGTGCACCATCGACTAATTGGATTTGCCTACGTGAGAAATCCACCTCTCCTCCATCGAATTTAAAACTCGTATCGCCCACTGTTCTCTCACTACTCCTCCGCAAGACGGCATCCACGCGTGCCAGCAGTTCGCGCACACTAAAAGGTTTCACAACGTAATCATCAGCCCCCATCGTCAGTCCTTTGACTCGATCGGCTTCCTCGCCCCGCGCAGAGAGTATAATCACTGGTTGCCCTGGCCTCTCCTTACGTAATGCCTCCAACACCTCAAATCCACTGTGGTGAGGCATCACCAAATCGAGTAATAGCAGCTGATAGGATGCCCGCAGTGCCTTTTCCATTCCCTCGCGACCGTCCGCCGCTGAAATCACCTCATAACCTGCGAAGCTTAGCGTATCCACCACGCCCTGCCTAACGGCAGCATCGTCCTCCACTACCAAAATGACCGGATTTTCTTTCATACTGAATGATTTCTAATAAGGAATTTCTTTTTCAACAACAGTTCGGTTCAACACCAATTCGGTGGGAAAATACCATTCTGATTCACATTTGTCTGTAAACATTGTGTAAACTCGATTTTTGGCATTTGAAACTTGGTGTTTGGAGTTTGGAGTTTAAACAAACACATGGCCACCATCTCTCAACTTCTTAGCGACAATATCCGCGACGTTCCCGATTTTCCAAAATCCGGTATCCTCTTCAAGGACATCTCACCTGTCCTGTCCGATCCAGCTCTGCTGCGTCACTCTATCAATGAGCTCACCGCTACCTCAGGTGGAACCAAAATTGACAAGGTCGTCGGTATTGACGCGCGAGGGTTCATTTTCGCCGCTCCCGTAGCCCTGAATCTCGACGCCGGCTTCGTGCCGATACGTAAAAAAGGAAAATTACCCTGGGAAACCCACGAAATGGCATATTCATTGGAATATGGTGAAAACGTCGTTGAAATCCACAAAGACGCGATTCTTCCTGGCGAGAGTGTATTACTCATCGACGACCTGTTAGCTACTGGTGGCACTGCCGCAGCCGCCATCAAGCTCATTAAGCAACTCGACGCTAATCTGGTTGCCGCTTCATTCCTGATCGAGCTAACTGAACTCAATGGTCGTGATCTACTCGGCGATGTGCCGATCAACGTAGTGATTTCGTATTAAAAAAATTCGAATATAACCACGCCCACATTTTCTGACTTGTTGCCTAGATCAGTCACCAAACAAGTTGCCTAGCCCACCGATGGCAGACCCCTCACCTTTGCCGGAAGCATACATTCCTGTAATGCGCTGGGCTAAGCGCGCAAACGGCATGCTCTGAAGCCATACAGTGCCAGTTCCCTGTAGCGTTGCCAGGAAAAGCCCCTCGCCGCCAAAGACCATCGATTTGAGATTCCCCGCTCGCTCAATGTTATAATCGACTCCCGAAGTAAAAGCCACCAGACAGCCTGTGTCTACCAGCAGCTTTTCACCCTTGAGCTCTTTTCTGACTATCGTCCCGCCAGCATGGATGAATGCCATGCCGTCTCCCTCAAGTTTCTGGAGAATAAAACCTTCTCCGCCAAATAAACCGGTGCCTATCTTCTTATTAAACGCAATGCCAACCTTGGTTCCCATCGCCGCACAGAGAAATGCATCTTTCTGACACAGCAGCTGCCCACCAAAATCAGTTAGATCAACCGGGATGATCGTGCCGGGGTAAGGAGCAGCGAAAGTCACGTGCTTTTTACCGGAGCCAATATTAGTAAAGTGGGTCATGAAAAGTGATTCCCCCGTGATCGCTCGTTTACCCATAGAAACGAGTTTCCCCATGAATCCAGCGTCTGGCTCTGACCCATCGCCCATCTTGGTTTCAAATGAAATCCCATCTTCCATGTAGTTCATCGATCCGGCTTCTGCGATCACCGTTTCCTGCGGATCAAGTTCCACCTCAACCATTTGAATCGACTCGCCAATGATTTCGTAATCAATTTCATGTGAGCGACCTTCGGAACCAGAGCTATTCAGCGGCGGCGGGGTATTGGAGACAGGAAAAAGATCAGGAAGAACAGAAGATGCCCCAGCCCATGACTCCATTCCCGAACTCCAAACTTTAGTCGTGGGCTGCAAGACTCCGGACGTTACCAACTCACCTAACTTGTCTTCACCAGCCTGCACCTGACTCTTATCCGCTGCTATATAATGCCATGTTTTCATGTGCTCATAAGCTGATACCGCGGATGCGACCAGTCAAGTGCGTAGGAGAATGTAGCACTCTCTACAGAGACCGAATCCTCAGTCCTCTTCCCTCCGTGCGATGCCACGGAGAAGGCGCCCAAAAATATCCGCACCCGTAACGATGCGTTTTTCCTCTTCTGTCCAGAACAGGACGACATCGCGATCGACCACGTGGTCGTCCTTGTCCGATGCCTCAACGACGAACTCACCCAGCACGTCATCAAGTGTGGTATCCTTATCTTCCACGACGATTGGGCGGTGACAATGCGCATAGATATCAGCGTCCTTGCCCTCCGTGTAGAGAGTGCTGAGATATTTGTTCGTATCGAGCACGAGCTGGGGAACTCCCCGGTCACCAGTGATCACCGCCCAAAGGGAGGAGTGTTTTTTGAGCGACTCAATAAATTTTTCGCCCTCATCACAGTCGGGACCCGGGATCACCGGAAGATCTAAGTTTACAGGAAACTGATAGATCGTGGGGCTATCGATGACACTCCCCTCTGTGGAAATCGTACGGTCATCCAGATCTAGAAAATTGAGTGCTCCCCTGCCCTCGTTGGCACTGATTTCCGAGGTGGTCTCGTGAATGTGTTTCTCCAGGATAATCTCAATATCGCGCTCGCGGTAGAACGTAGGTCCCTCGGGGCCGATCCATCCGTCGAGAATCACGGCACACGGTTTGGCAACTGGGTAAAGAAGCACCTGATAGAATCGCATCACCGGTGTCAGCATAGCACCTACACGGAGTGCGTGACGGGAAAAATACGCCTGCGGCATGATTTCACCAAAAAACGTGATGCCCACCGTTGAGAATACAAACCCCCAGACGCCGGCAAGAACCGAGTCACTGAGCAAGGCGAGCAGCACATTCACGCTTACGTTTCCCCAGAGAATGGTGCAGAGCAGAAGGTTTGAGTCTTTCCTCAGCTTGAGCACACGTAGTGCTGACTTGTTGCCCTTTTCCACCTCCGCTTCCAGCCGCATCCGACCAAGAGAGAAGAACGCAAGGTTCGAGCCCGAGAACATGGCGGATTGGCTCAAGCAAAGGACAATGCCGATCCAGGTTAGTATCTCAATACCAATGATTTCAGTAAGAGCTAACATGTTAGGCGTAATTCTCCGCAGTCATGGGATCCTCGAGACATAACAGTTCCCCTGAATTCAACCGGTAGATCCAGCTATGAATTTCAAGCTCTTGCCCTTTCTCCCATGCATCTTGTACGATAGTCGTGCGGCTCAGATTGTGAGCCTGTGAAATCACATTGATCTCGCAGAGCTTATCGAGTTTTTTCTCAGGTGTGAGATCCGCGAGTTCATCCGCATGTCGACGGGCTACATTCTGAATATGGTGCAGCCAGTTATCGATCAGCCCAAGACGTTGGTCTTCAAGCGCCGCTTTCACACCCCCGCAGCCATAATGCCCACAAACGATCACGTGCTCAACCTTGAGCACCTCCACCGCATACTGAAGAACCGAGAGCATACTGATATCCGTTTGGATGACGAGATTAGCGATATTACGATGCACAAACAGTTCCCCCGTATCCAACCCTGTTACTTGGTTAGCCGGCACACGGCTATCGGAGCAGCCAATCCATAAATAGTTTGGCGATTGATGGTCTGCTAGACGTTCGAAATATTTCGCATCACGCTGCACGCACTCACCCGCCCAACGGCGGTTTTTTTCAAAGAGCTCAAAGAGGGTTTTCATCCAACAGGAATTATGATAACCGTGAAGCAACGGTCATTGCAAGCCCATGCTTAAGGTAATGGTGTCTGTTGGAAATAGCAGCATAACATTGAAACGTCAGAAGTCTGTGATTCCTGAGCGCCGATCTAATAGCCCTCAATCAAGCACCTCACTTCAGATCCAAGAAAATCGGCAAATGATCAACCATTTCGCGGGTTTCCTCGCGTTTCAGCAGAATAGATTTTCGCTCAATCCCATACTTTTCCAAACTCTTCTCGGGCAGGATTAGGCTATTGAAGAGGAAGGATTGATGGACTTGCATAAAGCCCTTGGGCAGCAGGATGTAATCAATTGTTCTGCGCGGTGGTTGTGGGATTGATTGACCGACAGCACCTGACCAAGTGACTTCCCCATAGGTTCCCCTTGCCTCAGACGTCAGCTGCTTGGGTTTGGGGTCTTTGTAACGAACAATCAAGTCGTCCTTTGGCTTCGCTTCCCGATTTAATTTGGTCAAGATGTGGTAAGGTCTATCAGTTGGCTGGCTGTTGAAATCACCACAGATCATGATGGGCGTTTGCTTGGGAATTTCAGGAAACTCACCACGGCGAACCGATTCTATAAAATCGAGGGCACGCGTGGCTTGGCTAACCTGCACTTCCGGCGGCTTCGTGAGAAAATGTAAATTGATCAACAGCAGATCACTTCCCAAGCTCTCTGGCAGATCGATCAGTGCCGCCATGCCACGAGCATTTTTGATCGCGCCAGACCAGAGGATCGGATGCCGACTCAGAACTAGCCGCCCTCTGTTATCGGCGGCTACGTGCCATTTATGACCTGTTATCTCCCCCAAATACTTCGCTATCCCAGCCGCCGAGGTGTCCGCCTGATCCTCTTTCAGGTAGATGATTTCCTGCATCGCCCAGATGTCGGCATGCGCCTTCGGTGCCCACTTGGCAAAGTTACGCAGCCGCATTTTACTATCGATGCCTTTTCCTTTGAGAAAACGATTGTCCCTGACCTCTCCGTTATCTTTGGGAAAAACCGAGGTGAAATAGCCATTGTAGCAGACGATTCTGAGTCGAGTCTCTGGGGACACATGGATACCCTGTGGCCGGTTTTTCGAGCTGCGATCCCCCGTCTTGATCTTCGTGTCTTCGCAAGCGCTTAGCCCAAATACAAAAAGGCCAAAATAGCAAATGGTAGCTGCTGATTTCATATCCAAGGTTACTATTGCTTCGGTAGAAATGTTCCAATTGCTTTGAACATAGCATTGCCTAGATCCAGACATCCTTGGGTATCGAAATGGGTTTTGTCAGCTAGGCAGCTGAACTTATCTGTATCGACCAGTGCTACACGTGGGTCTTTGCTGGCTACTTTTCCCTGATGCGCCTGAACGATTTCCACGTGTGGAAAGTTGAATTTTGTAGCTTGTGAGATCAGGGAATTGATACGCCCCATGACGACAGGCAATTGAGGCCGCCCAGTGAGGCCACGCATTTGTTTGATAAAAGCTTCCATACGAAGTTGATACTGGTCTGCCATCCCCTCTATTTTTTTCGTATCACTTTCCCCCTGCATCCAGAGCAGACCCTTTACTATATAGGCTGTATCTGAGGCAGCTAGATCCTTCATCGCGTCTTCGTAGCTAACAACAAGTCGCCGATTCATCCCCATACCTTTCTGCCATGCGGTATGAAGACTCGTGCCACCAGCAGCAACCTTGATGATACGAATCGTGTGCTTGGGATAGTGCTGACTGACCGCATGACAAAACCCAACTTCTGGACCAAATTGCCCGAGCTTCACCGCTCGCCTACTCTCACCTAGCGCAGCCCACTTCTTATTGGGCTTATCCCACATGCGGACATTCGCAGGAGGCTTTTTATAACGCTCAGGCAATTCTGCTATTTTCCCAGTCCCTTCCATATTCGACTGACCTGCCAGAATGAAGACCAAGTCAGGCAGAGGCTTTGCATGAAGCGACGAAAACGCGACAAGACAGATAAAAAGAATAAATTTTACAGGCATAGGATTTGATGTGGTTGGAGGAACACTATCACATCTGTTATGATCCTTTTGATCAATCGTTATTTAAGCAGCTTTAGCATGGCATCAGCCATGGTCGCGCCGATTTCGAGGTAACTCTCGGCATTGCCGTTGTAGCGGTCACGACCGCCGGGGCTTTTGTCTTTGGGGCGGGTCATCGGGCGGGTATCGATACTGATGACGTTGCCTTTGAACTCCGGATACTTCGCAGCGTCGCCAACGGCGAGTTGGGCATCGAGAACCTTCTGCTCGTTCTCGCGAATCTCACGCGTGGCTTGTGCCAGCGCGGTGATCACGACCGGGAGCTTGGGTGCGTTAAAGTCTTTACGTAGGTCGCGAACTAGGTTGGCGAGATGTTTCTCGTAGGTGTCGGCTTTGGATTTCCACTGACCGTCCGCCTCTCCTTGGAACCAGAAAATGCCCGCCAGCTCCATGCCTTGATCCTTGTAGCCGGGTACGGCGCGCTGAGCCTCCTCGCCCATGATTTTTTTCACCCCGTCTACAAGCTCCAGATATTCCTGACCGTTGAGCATGTAGCGTTTCAGATCGAGCCACTCGTCGATGCGCTCAAGTCCGTTCCAAGTGTCCTCGGCATTGCCTGGGTTTTTAAAAACAGCGGCTTTGCCATCGAGATTCTTTTGCACACCCTTCCAGTAGGTGCCGGTGATAGAGTCGCCAATGAATAATACGCGAGGCAGCGGCTTGGTCGGGTTCTTGCGCTCCTTGAGTGCCTTGGAAATGACCTCGGTCACCTTGGTTGATAGGCTGCCGACGTTGTGCACGTTTTTCCCCGTTCCCTTGCCTTGCCTGAGGGTTTCGGCATTGAGATCATTAATGATGACACCGTTCTCACGCATCACTTTTTCCGCGACGCGGTTGTAGGCATCCTCATCGCCGTTGGGCTTGCCGGGTTCGCCTTCCCAGACCGGAGTCACACTGCCCCATACCAGGGTCGCGCCCGTTTTTTTCATCTTGGCAACCATGGTTCGCAGGTTTTTTTCAAAGTCTTCCACGGAAGTTGTCTTGTGCCCGGAGAAATACTTCGAGCTTGGGTCGCGATAAGTCGCATCCCAGACGCCGAAGTTAAAATGGATCACATCCCAACTGCCGTCGAGATCGCCACCGCCGCCACTGGACGGCGGTCGGAAATCGTGGCTGAGATCGCGCGAGCCATGCTTGAACCACGTCCGGTGCTTCACGCCATAGCGGATGATGAGCACTTGTTCGTCCAGCGCTTCGCCGAGCTTGTGGCTGAGCATGAGGTCAACCCCGATGCATGGTGCTTTACTAGGCCCACTTCTTCCAATGACGCCAACTTTCACCGGACTGGCGGGCGCCTCGGTATTATTGTGGATGGAGTGCGCATCGTAGAGCAGCACGTCTTTCCGCGAAGCCCAGCTACCGTCGGGTTTCTTGAGAAATGCGTATTTCGGATTGTTTGCCACAACATCGACGAGTGTGCCGGTGGCGACCTTG
>JBGCEU010000123.1:0-6763 GCA_045106535.1 Akkermansiaceae bacterium
CATGATGTTTTCTGCCGAGCCATCAGCACGGGCAACGAATTTCAGATCTGTGCCGCTGGTCACGCGCGGCACATCAATGCTGTAGGTGTAATCTGTGCCATCGGCATCGGGGAGTCCGTAGGGGTTGAAGCCGGGGTCGCCGTCGGGCCCGTCCCGGCGCTCCACGGTGATCGTGCCTACCTGCTCGTCATTTTGATAAATTGTGACTGGTTGACCACCGATGTTTGCCCAGTTGTAAGACGGCTCAGGTGTCCGCCACGAGAAAACAAAATACCCACCAGGCGGTACTATCGTGGATGACAACTCGGAGGCGTATTTATAAAATCCAGAAAGACCAGGGCCACTGGCATACTGCCAGAGGTAAGCATCCGATGATGTGCCACCTGCAGATGGAAACGAGGTCGAAAGCCCACGGGTCTGCCCGTCAGCAAAGTTGTCATTAAACAAAAACAGCCCTGTCACGCCATCGGCATCACTCATGCTGCCGTTCTCGCGTTTGTCGATGCGCTCGTAAGCAACGTAGTCCCCATCGCTCCATCGACCACTCTGGTATCCTCGCGCAAAGTGCTGGTGAATGTAAGCAAGATTGGGGAGTCGTGGATCTGCAAACTGACCCAGGAAATTGGTATTGGCGTGGCGGGGGAATGCGCCACCGCTCTGGCTCAGTGTTTCCGCCTGATAGTTTCCATCTGTGTAAACCAGAGGAATACCAGCGCGGGTGAAATAAAACGCATGCTGTAGCTCGCGGCGTGCGGCGAACGAGCTGTCATGGCTTTGCGCGTGCATCACAGAGACACTCGCGGGGAAACCACCCCAACCAGGCTGGTCAAAGCCTTCAAGCCCTGCAGACGGGCTACCGAGCCGGTTATTAAACTGGCTACGGAGATCGTTATCGATCAATCGCATACCGGCGTCAATGTAGCCACCATATCCGGGAGGTTGACCGAGGTGCTCGCCAAACAACATAGCATCGTCACGCGGCTTTTGCGTATCGAACACCGTATCCCGATGGTTCGCATCTGAGTATCCACGGGTGATATTGAATTGCCGCTGAATCTGTCCAGAGTATCCATAATCATTGAAATCAGCTCCAGCTCCAGTAGCACCAAAGAAGTCGAAGGGAGTGTGCTTCACAGCATCGAGGCGGAGACCATCGGCCTTAGTAATATCCATTTTCCAGCGTGCCGCACGAAAGAGTAAATCATTCACCTGCTCAGCATAGAAATCCGGATTGTTTGTTAGATCAGCAACGGTGATGCCATTACCTGGACCAAAGCCAACGTACGTGCCTTCGCTATTCGCATGACGCTGTCCAGCACCGCTTGGCTTGTAGCAATAGTACTCCGGATTGTTAGGGTGACGAACAAAAGTGATTTTTTTAATCCGGTCACCTTCATTACGGCCGAAATTATTGTTCCAGTCGCCCGGTTCCGTAGCGATGTCAATTAGATCAGAAAGCCCGAGATGCATCACCTGCCACTCGTCGCCCCAGTTTCGTGTGTTATCCCATTTTCTAAAATTGCCTTCCTCGGTTACGCGTAGGTGAAAGTCCTCGGGGACAAATCCAGGATAAACGTCAATGGGAACACCGGAGTTAAAACCCGGCACATCAAACGCATTATGATTCATCACGTTGTCAAAATAAACACGAATGCCAAATCGATGCGCAACACGCACCATCTCAAGTAGATCCTGCTCGGTTCCATAGCGGGTGCTAACCGTGCCACGCTGATCCTTGCCACCAAGGTCAAACCGATCCCATAAGTCATACCCTACAGATAGGCCGCCGCTTGCTTTTGTAGGTGGCGGCACCCAGAGCGATTCATATCCGGCCTCAGCCAGTTCTGGCATCTTATTGGTGATTTCCCTCCAGTTGGTGTTGAAATACTGAAGCATTGCTTCACCCATCGCGGAGGACAGACAGAGCAAAGAAATGAGAGTAGATAAAATAGGCGCGCGCATGACGTTTAGATAAAAAAGCGACCACGGATTGAGGCCACAACTACCAAGCGCGGAGGGCATCGCGCCATGTATATTCATTTTATATACATGTCGCGCATTCGGACTCAAATCGCAAGCCGAAATTCACGATTCTGGCCTTCGATCTGCGCAGCGAAATCATGGTCATTTTTCCAACCATGAAATTCCTGCGCGCTTAGCAAAGATTATACATCATTCAGACGGATAGGGTTACGGTCTATCTGGAAAAAACGACCGTCTTTACTGTACCCAAAAACTTAAGATTGGGTAGGCAGAACTGACTCCCAATCCAATCCAACACGAATCTCATCGAAACGAACGCTAAATTCGCCCGAATCGCTGCCCGAACGGAGCTGTATCCGATCAAATAAGGGTGCGTTCTGATAGCGTTTCTGCGACTTAGCTTCTGCCTCACCCTCAGATAATGATGGATCAACAAAAACGTCTGTCACCAGGCGTGTCCGGTCGATACGAATGACAAAAAGGTGTGGCTTGTCGTCTGCGGGAATCGCAAATGCGTCCTCGATATTTCCCTCTGCATACCTGGAACCATAGGAGTCGGCCTGAGAAAGCTCTCCAGCAAAAAGCTGCTCCTTGTATTCCCCATCATAAAGAAGCATTCCAGAGAACGGGCGATTGAGATTTTTCTTAGGCTGCTGCATCAGGAAACTGACGTAGATCACACCAGCATCAGGAAGCTCTTTTCCATCAGGTAAGATCGTGGCTCCCATTTCCTTCGCGCCATTGGTCTGAAAACAGCCACCAGTCGTCACAAGCGACTTACCGCTGTTAGCATAGATAAGCCCATCAGTTAGAAATGTTCCACTACCCGACCACTGGCTTATTTTACCTTTGCCCTCAAAACCAACCCGGTCGATAGCGCCCGCATCATAACCACTGAATGATTCGTGAATTCTTAAGCGTTCCGGAGTCGACCGAGGGTCTTCCTCACGAGTGCCGTAGTGCTTTTCAATGACATCTGCCACTCCATCGGCATCAGTATCTGGAAGGGTGGGGTCAACAGGCACGTTCAGCCTGTTCGCGAGATAGTCCGTTGGCTCGACGGCACCCAAGGATATAAGACGGGCTTCTTCGCTACGCACAAAATGATCTGCAGCGCCATCGGTTTGAGCTTTGACTAATCCGTCAATCACATGAACTTCGGTCTTGGCGTCCTCTCGGCTCACAGTGACAAAACGAGTGCCTATATCAACGAGCTTACCTTGATTGGTATGGATCACAAATCCATCAACATAATCAGGAGCATACGTTTCCACACGACCACGATGGAGAAATACATCCGCCGGCCCATCGAGCCTTAACCGCGCCGGACCGTTGACATCAAGACGAGCGCCACCAGTCATGGCGATGGAAATATTTGCGTGAGCTGGAACGATGATTTCCTCGGTAGAAAGTGACATCCCAATGCGTAATCCTGATGCATCGGCAATACCGCTGGCATCAGAAATGGTCGCTATGTGTTCGGCAACCTGAGTTGCCCCAGTGCTTGGTTTTGACTGGTTAAAAATCATCCACCCAACACCAAGAAGCACCGCCACAGATGCTGCGAGCGCAATGACCAGTGGTGCTTTTCCTGATCTGGAAGCCGACGGCAAGCTATAGGCTGCGGGTCTGCCCGAAAGAGGCGCAAGGGCACCGGATGCAGGCGCTACGCTTGGGACAAGCGGTGTGTTTAGCGAAGCATCCGGTACCAAATTCTGAGTAAGGTCTTCCGACACCTCCGGGTGAATCGCTTGAATCGGAAGCAGGCCGTCCTTCATTTCCAGTGACGCATCGGTTAGAAGCACTTCTAGATAGGCATCGATATTTTCTGGAGATTCCTGCAGGGCACCTTGGAACTCACGCAGCTCCTGCTCGGAGGCGTCATCGTTCGACATACGGTCGATCCAGTCTTGCCAGTCGTGACTCATCTTAGGTTTTTGTTACCAGTATACAGACCGTGCGGGCGGGGGTTACGCAGTTTTTCAGGTCTCGGGTAACTTAGCCAGTCGCATCCTCCCGCTTCAAGCGTTTCAGCACGCAGTCCCTGAGCTGCTTACGGGCACGGAAAAGCTTCTGCTTAATCGCTCCGATACTTGTCTGGAGCTGCTGCGCTGTCTGTTCCAACGGAGTTCGCTGCTGATAGCGGCTCTGGATCAGGAACTTTGCCTCATCGGATAGCTTGAGAAGACACTGCTTCAACGCCATCAACCAGTCGTCCACATCATCCGCTTTTTCCTCGGCGCCGTCGGCAAGCGATTCGAGCAATCCGGTGTCGAGCGTCGTCCACTGTTTCTTTTTGTATCTGCTCAGGTAGGAAAGGCATTCAAATCGCGCGATAGTAAATGCCCACGCCTTGAAGTTGGTGCCCGGCTCGTAATTTTCCTTTTTCCGGTAGAGCACGATGTTCACGTCCTGCAGTGTGTCCTTGGCGTCGTCCGGATTAAAAACCATCGACCGAATGAAGTAGTAGATCCGTTGCTGGTGCTCAGTCACCAAACGATCAAACTCCGCGTCCTCACGCCGTGAGCGAGGCTGTGGATTATTTTCCTGATAAGGGGTGGACATAACTACGGTTGATCAGCGCGTGATAATCAGTAGACACCTGCCGGAACCAGCTAACAAGGCAAAAAACAACCCCGGCTCCACTGTTGGGAACCGGGGTTATGGAAATTTTGTTGGTGTAAGCTTACTTACGGCGACGCATGATTAAGGCGAGACCACCCAGACCGAGAAGAGCTGCTGAGGATGGCTCAGGGACGACAGTGAAATTGTTTGCATAAAGGTTATTAGCATCACCTCCACCATCTGCCTCGTTGTAGAGGTTGATAGAGGAAATCGCTCCCGTATATGTACCGGAATCAGAATCCGTGATTCCACCAGAGCGGTTAATAGTCCAGCTACCAGCTAGTGCGGACGTCTGGGTGAAGCTTAGATTGAACGCGGTATTAGCACTGTATGAATCACCTGTGCTACCGTTTCCAGTCGCAGCATCGCTGACTACGTGGTCGTCATTATCGATCGCGAATTTAAAAATCGTGGCAGCAGCGCCATTGCGAACTTCCACGCCCTTATCGCCGTTACGGAAGTTGACCGCAATGTCAAAGGAGAATGTTTGGCCAACCGTAAGCGCCGATCCTAAATCGAGAAGCCCATCTGCCCGACCACCGCCGTTGCCAAAGATCCCAAACGATGAGCCAGAGGCATTAATGTTCGCACCAACACCGCCATCCAAGTCTGTAGAACTGCCAATAAAAAATCCGGCAAATCCACCACCTGAGGTATCAGTAGTGTGCGACCAAACCCCAAAAGGTGTGCCAGTGACGTTGGTGTCATCTCCGCCTTGCCAACCATCACCTAGCGATGCGGCTGTGGAATTGTTAACACCTACGGACGCCGCCGAGGCGCTTGTTGCGATGGCAGCTAATGTTGAAATGACTGCTATGGTATGTTTAGTTTTCATGGTTTTTGTGTGGTTAAATTTTTAGCCGTAGAATGTCTTTCTTACTACTATATACATGTCTGACACTTTGAGGGTTACAAAAAATTTAGCGTTTCTATGCAGAAAAAAACGACCCCGGTTCCAGAAGGAAACCGAGGTCATGGAAAATGTTACTTTACCAGCCAATTTACTTCCTGCGACGCAGGATCAGCGCAAGACCACCAAGACCAAGTAAGGCTGCTGAGGATGGCTCGGGGACAGCCGTGACTGTGAAATTGTCAAACAACACGTCATTGCCAGATCCACTTGTTTCATTGAATACACGAATTTCATTAATCGCAGTAGTGCTATTTGCCAGTGTCAAAGATCCAAAGTTTGTTGCGTCAATGGACAATGTGTAATCGGTGGCTGTATCACGCTTCAAAGTAATCGTCTTGAAACTCGATGAATAACCAACTCCCGAGTCGGTGACACCGCTTGAGGAAAAAACATTGTAATTTGATCCGCCACCTTCGAAATTATAGCCAATGCCTGTTGTGGCTCCTTGACGGAAATCAACACCAACAAAGTCACCCGTCCCTATACCCAGAGTAGCCAAGTCGATGGCAACCGTCTGGCCGATAGCCAGATCACCGCCCAAACTGCGGGTCGCTTGAGAACCGCTTCCAAAGAGCGCCCAGTCAGAGCCATTATTAAACTCACCACCAGAACCACTTGTAACCGACCAGCCCTCCAATGAAGGGTTGCTACCTCCAAAGCTAACAGACTGAACGGTAGCACCATATGAGGCCGCGCTGATTAACGAAAGTGCGAGAACTATATTTGTAATTTTCATTCGTATTGTCGTTTTGATTATTAAATGTGCAGCAAGGGCGAACCAGAAAATTCGTGTGCTTGCACTGGTATACACACTAGTTTACAGTGGGTTACAGCTTTTTTTCCAAAAAATATCCGTATTACTTAAACACGGTTAATCTAGCAGCTGAAAATAATCTATTTCTGTCCGTAGTATGCGCCTTTCCCGTGCTTGCGCTGATGGTGTTTTTCCAAGATATGACGGGGAATTTCTGCCGCCTCGGGATTCAGCTGCCAGGTCATGAGTGCCATTTTGGCACACATTTCGAGGGCAATGCTGTTGTCCACGGCATATTGGGGGGTTTTTCCCCAGGTGAATGGTGCGTGGTGCTTCAGTAAGATCGCCGGCATTTCCAGAGGATTGAGGCCGAGTTCTTTGAAACGCTCAACGATGCTCACTCCCGTAGCCAATTCATACCCGGCATCGACTTCCTCAGGGGTGAGGGCGCGGGCGACGGGGACTTCTCCGTAGAAATGATCCGCGTG
>JBGCEU010000124.1:0-2934 GCA_045106535.1 Akkermansiaceae bacterium
GAAGTGGAGGGCAAGCGCGCGGATCAGCTTTTTGATCTGGTAAAAGAGCGGCTTGAGCAGGAATACACACGTAGCTACCGACCCTACATTGACCGATTGTTAGACGACGGCCACACCGCGACAGACATCGCATCCTCTCTCTTTGAACTCCTGCGCGAAGCCATCGGCCGCGAGGGTGAAAAAATCGCGGAGGATGATCCTAACTACAAACCCGAGGGCAGAAATAAATCACGTAGAGATAGAAATGACCGTGGAGATCGCGGCGACCGCCGAGACAACAAAGGAGGAAACAGGGGCGACCGCAAACCGCGCCAGAAGAATCCGAATGCGGAAACATTATTCCTCAGCCTCGGCTCATCCCAAGGCATCCGCGCGGGAGACATCCTCGGGATGTTTTACCGTGAAGGCGGCGCACCAGACGGCAGCGTCGGTCAGATCCAGCTCTTCCCCCGCCACTCACTCGTCGATGTGGAAAAAGGCTGGGCGGAAAAGATCGCAAGCAAACTCAGCAACTCAAAGCTGCGCGGCCAGCGGTTCCGCATCGGCCCCGACCGCATGGGCTAGCATAGCCCCATGATTTATTAAGCGCAACGTAACGTAACGTAGAAGAGGTTTTCAACCTCTTTTATAACCCACCCAAGAGCTTAAAAATCTCTTCTACGCCCATCCAGCAACGATTAACCCAAATAGACAATGGATCACGATGAGATGAAATACAGCATGCTCGGCGAGGATTCCATGTCCTCGGAGGAGAAGCTGGAAAAGTATACGGGGGTCGTCGATTGGGCATATCTAAAGCCACACTTTGAAACCGGCGCGCTACTCTACGTCGATCCATGCTTGAAAATCACCGAGGTCGGCAAGGCACTGTCCGATGACACCAAGGAAAAAATCGAAGCCTGGTTGAAGTCGGGCGATTTGGTGAAGCCCGACGAACTTCATGCGAAGTGGTGGGAGGAAAACCCGCAGGATTTTACAGCGCTTGTGGTGTCACCGTTTGTGCTGATGCAGCCTGCTACAACATAGTTCATTTCATTTAATACAGAAGCCACATGTTGACGCAAGTGGTCAGATAGTCTAAATTTGTAATAATGATTAATTACCGAATTCACCGCATTGCTAAGCACTTGGCGCTAGCGACTTTCTCACTGTCCGCTTTGCCCGTAATCTCGGCAACCACTACCTTTGATATTTCAAGCTACGGCACCATCACATCCACCAGCTCAACGACACCCCTCGCATTGCGCGAACCAGAGCGAACGGGAGCCGTGAGCTTTACCCCTAACAGCTACGACACTTCGATCTACGCTTTGCTTCAGACCTCAGTCACGGGATTACCGGGCAGCGGTATCAAGGGTAACAATGAGCTTAGATATGGCTACTTTGAATTCGGTCTCTTTGGCATCACCAAGCCGATCACATCAGCGACGTTTGAGATATTTCTCCCAGCAAACGGACTGACAGGAAGCGCAGATTCAATTACCCAAACCCAAAGTGTGCAGCTACGAGTCTCGGATTTTAACCCCACTTCATTTGTAGCCATGTATGATGGGGAAGCACCACCTAGCTTCGATACTCTCCAACTGGTTGCCGATGCCTCTTTCTCTCCCGCAGATCAAGGCAGCATGCTGGTGCTCAATTTCAGCCCGGAAGGAATCAACTACCTGAATACAGAGGTGGCAAACGGAACGCCCTTCCTCAAGTTCATCACAGAAATCACCAGCACCGGTTACCCGTTTACTCAGCCGTCGAGCAACCAAGTCGTTTACAGAGCCGGGGTGTTTGAAAACAGCGATACGGTGGTTGCCGTAGAAAATCTTCCCCGGCTGATTGTCACTGAAGTCCCCGAGCCTTCATCAATCACACTGTTAGGTCTCGGCTTTTTTACGCTACTACTCAGCAGACGTAGATACTGAACCAAGCCCCTATTGATAAAAATCGGCCGCGCCACCCGAATCGCCCACCGCTGCCAAGGCTATGGTTGGCATGGTTCGCGAAGAATGGCAGAGGGGGTGGGATTGCCTTCGCCCGCTCAGGCTGTGCCAATGAGTAAACTTCCTCCTCCGGAAGTTTGTTTTTTAGTGCGTGATGCACGCACTGGCGTGTGCACGCAAACCCTTGCTCGCTGGGAACTCGCAAAGGGGTGCTTGGCCCACACCCTAAATGCCAGAGCCCAGCCCCGACGTATCGGGGCTGGGCTCTGGCAGAGGGGGTGGGATTCGAACCCACGGTACCTTTCGGTACGCCGGTTTTCAAGACCGGTGCATTCGACCACTCTGCCACCCCTCCGTGATTGCAAAGCTCTTTTGCGGTCGCGGGGAACGTTTCTCAATTGGTGACTTTTTGCAAGCAGAGAATTAGGAGAGTTTGGGTAACTTGGAGTGCGCGTGGCTTGACACCGCTTTCTCCTGATCCGGCTCGACGTTTCTGTTCCTGCGCAGCAGCACTTTTCATACAACTACCCAAGCACAATGAAACCCCGCCACATGGGGCAAGCCCCACCAAACCGCAGAGCGCAGACAAGCCTGCGCACTCCAAACCAACATCCTCGGAATCATTTTAGTAGCCCCTATCGATCAAAATACGGCGATTTCTGATCGATAGAACTGTTTTCTGTCGATCACCCTACAAGGCAGGCTTGCGTGTGGCAGGTCGTTGCCCTAAGAAAAAGTCATTATGAGCAACGTTGTTATCTTATTTTCCGGACAGGGAGCGCAAAAAGTCGGTATGGGCAAAGACCTTGCCGATGCCTATCCTGCCGCCAAGGCGCTTTTTGATCAGGCGGATGAATCGCTCGGCTACAGCCTGAGTGAAGTGATGTTCAATGGCCCTGACCAGGAACTGACACGCACGTCACGCTGCCAGCCGGCACTTTATCTGCATGGGCTGGCGTGCCTCGCGGTTCTAAAAGAAAAGGTTCCCGCTCTTAATCCG
>JBGCEU010000125.1:0-8875 GCA_045106535.1 Akkermansiaceae bacterium
CAGCAACTTCGCCACCAACATCCACTCGCTACCCACTAACATTCTGTAGAGCGCAGGATAAAATGATTCAAAACAGAGCAGTAAGCCAAAGTAAAGAATCGCCGACCCGGCAATCCCCCACTCCAACAACGCATAAACTCGAAGTGGTCTCTTCTTCGAACTCACCCGACGGCCCCACCACCAACTACCTACACCCAGACCTAGGAAAAATGCAGCCAGCGTCGCCGATGCCGCTTGAGCCGTATTACCGAACAGCAAGCCTAACTGCTTCATCCACAGTATCTGATACACCAAACCCGCGAAACCCGACGCAAAAACCATCCCAACCATCGCCATACCTCGCTTAGGAATCCCTTCATCCTTTTTTGACCCCTGTTTCGATTTTCCCTTCACCTCGCAATCAATAATCACCCCACTATCACTTGGCAACCCTCATCCACAGAGGGGCTCTGGTAACCACTTTTTAAAAACCCACTCTCCGGAGCCTTGCGATAATGTCCTCGATCACTTTAGAGTAAGGACATGCAAATACGATCAATGCGTGACGACGAGCGCGATTCCGTGGCGCAGCTCATCCATCAGAGTACGAATTCGTGGTATGAGCATAATCGGGGGCATGTAATTTTTGATCCATCCGAACCGCTTGCGTGCAAGCTGTTCACTGACGTCTATGAAGACCTCGATCCCGGATGCTGTCTGGTAGCCGTTTCCGACGATGACCGGATCATGGGTAGTTGTTTTTACCACCCTCGGGAAACCCATGTGTCTCTCGGCATCATGAACACGCACCCTGAGGCGGCAGGCCTTGGCGTGGCGCGAAAGCTCCTTTCTGAAATCATCACTCGTGCCGAGGATAAACCTGCTCGGCTAGTATCGAGCGCCATGAATCTGGATTCGTATTCGCTCTATACCAAGGCGGGATTTGTTCCGCAGTCACTCTTCCAGGACATGCAATTTCCCGCAGGGATGGATTTGGCTAATCTCCCTCATCAAGAAGGAATGATCCGTCCCGCAACGATCGATGATGCTCCAGTCATCGCGGATCTGGAAATGCGCTTGTGTGGTATTCGACGCGAAAAGGACTACCGGTATTTCATCGGAAACCAACGCAAAATCTGGCGATGCCTTGTCATCGAAAAGGACGGGCAGATCACCGGTTTCCTCAATGCCGTCAATCACCCGGCAAGCTGTATGTTAGGCCCTGGCGTTTTTCATTGCTGGCAAGACGCCCTTGCTCTGATCTGCGCCCAGCATCGCGCCGATACCGATGCCCGTCCCGTTTTCCTCGTGCCCACAAATGAAAAGTATCTCGTCGCCGCCCTTTACCACCTCGGCGCACGCAATCTCGAGCTGCACGTATCACAAATCCTTGGCGATCCACCGGAGCCAATGGGAGTGACCATGCCAACATTCATGCCGGAAACAGGCTGATTTATTTCCCTTTCTTTAGCGCTTGATCAAACCAGTTCCCACCCAGGGAATCGTTCCCGCGATGGCCACCTCCTCCGTTATTCCGACGTGGGCTTTGGCCACGCCCAGCACCGCCGTTTGAGTCACGCGTCTGTCGCTGCCCCGCCAGCTCTGGATTCGCGCGCATGGACAGAGCAATGCGGTTACGGTTGAGATCCACTTCCGTCACGGTGACCTGCACTTTTTGACCGACCTTAACAACCTCAGAAGGGTCTGAGATATACTTGTCAGCGAGTTGGGAAATATGAACCAATCCATCTTGGTGGACACCAACATCAACAAAAGCACCAAAATTGGTTACATTGGTCACAACCCCAGGGAGCTTCATTCCCTGACTGAGATCAGATGGTTTATTTACTCCTTCCGCAAAAGAAAACAGCTCAAACTGGGCACGTGGATCCCGGCCAGGTTTGGCAAGTTCAGCGATGATGTCTTTCAGTGTCGGCAAGCCGACTTCATCGCTTACGTATTTTTTCAAATCAATCTTCTTACGAGCATCGGCATCCCGGATTAGGGTGGCTACATCACAGCCAAGGTCAGCCGCCATTTGCTCCACCAAAGCATATCGTTCAGGATGCACGGCTGATGCATCGAGGAGATGCTTGCCACCACGAATACGCAAAAATCCAGCCGCCTGCTCATAAGCAACATCACCAAGGCGCGGGATTTTCTTTAGCTCCTCACGTGTGGTGAACGGCCCGTTTTCGTCTCGATAGGTAATAATGTTAGAAGTAATACCCGAGTTCAATCCGGCAACGTAGCCCAGCAACTGACGTGAAGCGGTATTCACCTCCACACCTACACCGTTCACGCAGCTCACCACGGTGTCGTCCAGACCCGTTTTTAGCAAATTCTGATCAACATCATGCTGATACTGCCCAACCCCAATACTTTTAGGGTCAAGTTTCACCAGCTCGGCAAGCGGATCCATCAGGCGGCGGCCAATCGAAACCGCACCACGTACGGTAATGTCTTTATCTGGAAATTCCTCGCGTGCCACTTCACTCGCAGAATAGATCGAGGCACCGGATTCATTGACCACAATAATAGACACAGATTTAGGTAAGCCAGCAGCTCTCACCACGGCTTCTGTTTCTCGTGATGCTGTGCCATTACCGATCGCGATGGCTTCGATACTGAATTTCTCCACCATTTTCTGCAGCATGGACACTGCCTCCATCGCCTGTGAGTGGCTGGTTGTAATATGTAATACAACATCAAACAACAGGTTACCCTGCGCATCTAACACAACAGTTTTACACCCTGTCCGAAATGCAGGATCAATCGCAATCATCGGCCGCTGGCCTAACGGCGAGGCTAACAAAAGCTCACGCAAGTTATCAGCAAAGACACGCACAGCCTCAATATCGGCATCCTTCTTTGCCTTCATTCGGCATTCAGTCTCAAGCGAGATCGCGAGCAGACGTTTATAGCTATCCACGATAGCGAGATCGACTTGTTCGGCGCATGGCCCGGTGTTGGCGACACCAAACCGGCCACGCATAATGCCCAGCGCTCGCTCCTCCTCCGCCTGAATCCGCATAAAGAGGAAACCTTCCTTTTCCCCACGTCGTATGGCGAGCATCCGATGTGATGGCACAGTGGCAAACGCTTCGCTCCATTCAAAATAGTCTTTGAATTTTTGCGCATCCGCTTCCTTGTCTTTTCCATACATCACTTTCGAGGACACCGTTCCCTCCTTGTAAATAAGCTCACGAAGCTCCGCCCGGACATCTGCATCATCACTGAATCTCTCGGCTAAAATATCACGAGCACCGGCTAGCGCATCTTCCGCCAAGGGCACCGCCTTGTCCTTATCATCGCTCTCGACAATAAACCTTTCTGACTCAGAGGCTACGTCCGCCACACTGTCTTCTCTTTTCTCCCAGATGAAATTTGCCAGCGGTTCGAGCCCCCTATCTTTCGCCATGGTTGCCCGGGTGCGGCGTTTTGGTCGATAAGGTGCAAAAATATCCTCCAAGCGAGTGATTGTTTCTGCATCCGTAATCTTTTTTCTTAGCTCGGCACTGAGAAGATTCTGTTCATCTAGGCTCTTGAAGATGGCATCTCTGCGTTTCTCCAGATCCGCAAGCTGCACCAGACGATCACGTACCTGCATGATCTGTACTTCATCCATACCTCCGGTAGCCTCCTTACGATACCGCGCAATAAAAGGAACCGTCGCGCCTTCGGAAAACATTTTAGCCGTGGCGGCTACTTGCGCGGCATTGAGAGAAAATTCGCTGGAAATGCGACCTACAAAGGGATGGGAAAGGGTGATTTCACTCATAAATATAATCAGTCAGAGCGCGGATACTGACCAGATTTCAGTGGCTGAAAAGCTTCATCTTCTAACATAATTTATAGTGGTTCAGGATGATGGAGTTATGACATCTCGAAGTTGATTCTCCCTCTTTCACACTCTTTCATATTGCCTGTCGCGAAAATGTCGCCATGCTCTGCGGCGTTGAGCCAGCAGCCAGTCAGCCCGTCGCCCGAAGCGTTTCGTGATCTTGCGAAACGGGGCAACGTTGTGCCTGTGTATGCTCAGCTGGCTGCGGATTTTGAGACTCCCCTCTCGGCTTACATCAAAATCAGTGGGGATGGTGAGGCGTTTCTTTTTGAGAGTGCCGAGAGCACTGGCGACAGCGGAAGATACTCGATTCTGGGAAGTAATCCGCGCGCCGTGATTCAAGCCAAGGGACACGAAATCACATACTCCGATAGCCAGGAGACTAGAACTTGGACTGCCGAGCGTGATGTCCTTGCGGAGCTGGAGCAGCTGATGGAAAAATATCAACCTGTCACGCACGGCAATGCACCACCCTTCTACGGAGGCGCAGTTGGCTACCTCGCCTATGATGCTGTTAGGCAGTTTGAACCTAGCATAGGAGGTCCCGCCAAAGACGAGCTTGGCCTGCCCGATGCGCTGTTTGTGATCGCGGATACACTGCTCATTTTCGACCATAGACTTCGCCGGCTGATTGTGGTCGCCAATGCATTCGTCGATGAATTTGAATCAACCGATGCCGCTTATGCAGATGCCCAGCAGCGTATTGCGGCGATGATTAAAAAACTGGATAAGCCACTGCACATTGCGCCACTCAATGGTCTGGCTGAGTTTGCAACACCAGAAGCATCCAGCAATACCACGCAGGAGGAATACGAGGCGATGGTGCTCAAGGCGAAGGAATACATCGCCGCGGGTGACGCCTTTCAAATCGTGCCCAGCCAGCGGTTCGAAGTCGATTTCTCCGGCAGTTCGGTGGATCTTTATCGTGCCCTGCGCCACGTCAATCCATCGCCCTACATGTTTATCATGGAGCTGGATGGTTTCTCATTGGTCGGCAGCTCACCTGAGGTGCATGTGCGGGCGATTGATGGCAGGATCGACATCCGCCCCATTGCGGGAACTCGCTGGAGGGGTAAAACCCAGGAAGAGGATGACGCTCTAGCTGAAGATCTGTTAGCCGATGAAAAAGAATGTGCCGAGCACCTGATGTTGGTCGATCTCGCACGTAATGACGTCGGCCGTATCTCAAAACACGGCAGCGTCACCGTGGATGATTTTAAAATCGTCGAGCGCTATAGCCACGTCATGCACATCGTCTCTAACGTCCACGGTGAGCTTGATGAAGAACACTCTGCCTATGACGTGCTGCGTGCGACTTTCCCAGCAGGAACGGTGAGTGGCGCACCCAAGATCCGCGCGATGCAAATCATCAACGAGCTGGAGAAAAGCAAACGCTGCACCTACGCTGGTGCGGTCGGCTACTTCAGCTGGGATGGAAACCATGATTCCTGCATCACCCTGCGCACCTGCCTACTGAAAGATGGCAAAGCCTACGTGCAAGCCGGCGCCGGAGTCGTCGCCGACAGCAACCCGACCTACGAATACGAAGAAACCGTCAACAAATCCATGGCACTCCGCCGCGCCATCGGTCTCGCCAAGACCATAGGTCTGGCGAAGACCCTGACTCCTGACTCCTGACTCCCGCCCCCTGAAACAATGCTTCTCGTCATCGATAATTACGACTCCTTCACCTACAATCTCGTCCAGTATTTTGGCGAGCTTGGCACGGAGATGAAGGTGATACGCAACGATGCCATGAGCCTCGATGAAATTCGCGATCTTGCTCCGGCAAAAATCTGCATCTCTCCTGGCCCGTGCACACCAAACGAAGCTGGCATCTCCTGTGATGTCATTCGTGAGTTTGGAAAGACAACACCCATTCTTGGCGTCTGCCTCGGTCACCAGTCCATCGGGCAAGTCTTTGGTGGCGATGTCATCCGCGCAGAGAAACTCATGCACGGAAAAACCTCTCCCGTTTTCCATCAGGGAAAGAGTGTGTTCAAGGGGCTCTCAAATCCATTCACCGCCACCCGCTATCACTCACTCATTGTGAAGCGTGAAACACTACCCGACTGCCTCGAAATCACCGCCGAGACAGAAAACGGCACCATCATGGGTCTGATGCATAAGGAACTGCCCATCCACGGCGTCCAGTTTCACCCGGAATCGATCCTCACGGAGGATGGAATGACTATGCTGGAGAATTTTTTGTCGATCTAGGCACGAATAGCTCACCTGCCGGGTACTTACAGTCCAATCTTACTATTACTTAAACGGACCAAATTCCGAGAGGCTAACCACGCGCAACCGAGTGTCTGGATCTGGGAAAACGAGTATAAACTTACGCGCCTTTGGGTTTGCCGATACATACCGATCATAACACGCCACGAGACTGTTCGATTTATTTTTGTAGCCCACCAGCATGCGATACATCCGCTTCTCTCCATTAGTAATGGGAAGGATGGCTTTCTTACCCGGCTGCACCAATTTTATCGATTGCTCGCCCGTCTTAACAACTGCTGGGATATTGCTGAAATTCATGACCAATGCCTTGCCACTGCGGAAATCCAGTTGAGTCGGATCGACTAGATTCGTTGCGTATGCTTTTTTGTTAGGAAGTGGCCGAAGAACGACTATGGCCCGTTTCATGTTGGCTGGAATAGTGAACGAACCCAGTGAAACGAGCTTATCTTTTTGTCTCTTTGTCAGGTAAAAAACCCCCTGAGATATTTCGATCCAATCCGTAATGAAGGGCGAGCGGAGTGTTATTTCTTGATGCTCTTTCCATTCCCCCTTTTTTGTTTTAGATGCGAGTATCACCTTATCATCTTCTGCTAAACTGCGCACACAAAGGAGTCTGAGTAGCGGCTTGCTTTTCTTCTTTTTGGGAACACCTGCCTCCTGACCGCATACCATTTGAACAGTCATGGAAGCCATCATTAAAGCAATAAGGCTAATTCGCAGCAGCACCATTCTAGGGAAGTAATCGATCATATCTCTTTGTTGCAGTGTGCAGCCTGAGCCAGTTTATATTTCATCTGAATTAAGCCAGCGGAATGAGATGATATTAAACTTCCTACCAAACTGTTTGTTAGCGTTTTGCAGTGTATCCGACGGACTTGGCCATCCCTCAGAGGACTCAGGAGCATCCGTTTGATCAACATACTCGGGGGTTCTCTGGACGACTGCCTCGCACCATGCCGTAGCCAGGATGTTATCAGAGGAGTCGCGATGATCACCGTAAGCTCGGATTGTAAATGTATCTCCTCGAACGGTGATCTGGGAGCCAAATGCTGATAGGAGTGCTGCTTGGCTAAGATATCCGGCAGCACCTAAAGCTCGGGCAGGTGTAACCTCCTCATTTGGTAGATTTGCACCATCAAGCGCAGAAAGATCAGCGGCAGCGAGCTTACGGCTATCTGTCGCAAAGCGATCGTTAAGTCCGGATTTATCAATGGCTGCTTGTAAGGCACCCGCTGCGCGGTGCGAGCTTTCACTACTATCAGGGCGGCGGTTTACGAAGTCAGCCATGCTGATAAATGGACCACGTGCTTTGACTTCAGTCACAATGGCACTCGCGAGAGAATTGATTTCTGATTCGCTCAAACTTCTCATCCCTTTCCAATCTCCCGTGGGACCGGCTGTTGCTGTGCTCACAGCGTATCCGAGTGTTCCAAATGGATGCTCGAACTCACTTCGGGAACCGCCTGAGACGAGCAGTTCTTGATCGCGGACACTGGTGAGAAACGCTTTCCATGCTTTTTCGGAAGTCGAATTCACATTGAATGCTCCATCGACGAGTAAATGCTTTGAGAGCTTATTGAACGCTGACGGCTTCACGTTTTCACCATCAAAAAGTTCATCCAGCGTAGCTTCTAACGACTTTGGGCTGTGGTATATAAAACGACTATTACGCAGACTCCCCGTGCCTTCTGCTAAATCCTTAAACTGTTCGCGAGCACTACGATCATCCCGTCCCCAGGTAGACGAGGCGGTTCCCTGATCATCTACCACGCTGGACAGGAACCACTGATCCCACAGCGCGTTGTTAGCCATCCATGAGACATCACAATCGCCATCATAGACTCGATCAGTAGGGAGAAATGGGTTTGCCCATGAGTTACCAATCGCTTTTGCAATACTTGGTGATCCATTTGCAACCCCAGAGAGAGCTCGCCCAGAGGGAACATTAAATAGATTTTCAAATCGCTTATTTAGCCCACAAGCAATCGCATTTTCAAATGCCCCAATTGACAGTGGCGGTGTTAGAGGAATTCGCCTTTTGACGACGTTGAAGTTACCGCCGAGACCGACCTCGCGTGCGCCGCCGTGATAGAGATTCTTCCCCTTATCTCCCGCCGCTAGTGTCCGGTCATTGGCAAATTCATAATTCATCGGATCCGTGATCACGAGCCATTGCTTTGTTTGGAAATCGTTTGCTAGGCTCTGCGTATTCATCACGCGATTCGTAATGGCAGGCTCAATCATCTGGAAAGGTCGTGACGCGATAGCATTGGACGGCGTAATATTCCGGCTTTTTTCTACATTGGTCATGAATGTCATCATCATAACTGGCATCGGCTCCGCGATAAAGGAATCCACGCTGAGAACTTGTGGTGGCCTGATCTCCCTGAGCATATATCTATCCATAAGTGGAGATATCAATGTTGAGTTCCCTCCCCCGGTTAGCTTTGCTTCATCCGTCTTCCATGCGGCGCCACTGCTGTTACTGATTTTTAATGGGCACTGGATAAAACCACTACTCACCCTGCCAAAGCTTGGGCTATTCGTCTTGATCATTCTAAAATCAACCTTGTCAGTTCTGTCTAGATTACCCGCTCTCAGGCCTTTGACGCCGTTCCTGGAATTCTGCCAATCATCCTCATCAATAGCGACTCCACCACGTGGTTCAAAACCTCTGGTAAGGTTACTTTGCCGAGCTCGGGTATCAGCCTCAGAATTACCAAATACAGCTGCCTCACCTGCTTCCAGAGTAAAGCCACCACGAACATTGCACCTGAAAAACGGAGTATTCATTGTTGGTGAGTTGTG
>JBGCEU010000126.1:0-15402 GCA_045106535.1 Akkermansiaceae bacterium
AGATTGGTCACATGATTAATGATAAAATCCTCGTTGGGAACCATCACCTCCTTGCCATCAAGCGTTTCGATCAGTGTGTAGCGTGCATGGGTCTGCCGTACGTAACCAAGCACCCCACCTTGCAGCTCAATGAGATCACCGGCCTCTATCGATTTTTCAAAAAGAAGAATCATACCGCTTATGAAGTTTGAAGTGATTTTCTGTAAGCCAAAGCCAATACCTATACCAATAGTTCCCCCGAGCACGGCGAGAGCGGCGACGTTGATGCCTAGCGCATGTGTCGCGACCATAAAGACCACCACATAAATCACCACTTGGAGCATTTTGGAAACCAACGCCTTGTTCCCCGAGCGCATCTTGCTGATACCGCTGATCTTACGGTTAACAAAGTGCGAAACAACTCCTGCGATCCACAATGAAGCAATGATGATGAAAATCGACTTGAGAGCCCTGTAGGCTGAAATCCTATCCCCGCCCAACTCGATGCTCATGGCATCCGATCTCAGGTAGGCAATCCACGGCTCTAACTTACCCACAGCCGCGAGGTACACCAGTGCGCTACTAACAACCACCAACAGCAGCAAACCTAAGAATATTCGAGGTTTGATTAAGCTGCTGAGAAATCGATTCATTCAATGAAATTATCGTGTTTCATCATTTCACAAGCACGTGTGACTGAACAGAAAAATCAAAATAAACGGCCAGCATCCTCAATTTTAAAGAGCGTCAAACTATTGATAAACAACCCAGCAAAATCTAGGATCTGACCTTCCTACCGAGCATTTTTTCGTAGAGGTCAATGTAAGCACTCGCCGTCGTGTTGTGATTAAATCGCTCAGCGGAATCCACCATGATACGCTTTAAGGTTTTCTCTTTTTCCTCATAAGAGCGCCGGTAGAAACCAATTGCCTCATTGATCCCCCAGCGTAACCCGTCAGGGCTGTAGTGCTGAAAACGGAAGCCGTTACCTTGGCTACAGTCTTGATGCAAATGATCAACTGTATCATGGATGCCGCCTGTATCATGGACGACAGACAATGTGCCGTACTTAGGGCTGACCATTTGAGGTAAACCGCATGGCTCAAACCTCGATGGCATGAGCATAAAATCTGCAGCGGCATAACCTAATCTTGAATCATTTTCATTGAAATCCATGACTGCCACACGGTCGTGAAGCCCATGCATATCGACAATATTCTTGAAATGGCCAAAGAATTCCCCGTTGGCAATGATGGCGACCTGGAGTCCTACATCTGCATAATCTGCTACTGTCTGATAGAGGATATCTGCAAATAACTGGCACCCTTTCTGCATCGGGTCGAGACGTGATGGCCAGAAGAGCATGGGTGCATTCGGGTCGATATTAAGCCCCGCCTTTTCCTGCAGGGCGCGTTTGTTGATCGCCTTACCCTCCATCACGTTTTCGTGATCGTATTTGAAGGCAAGAGCCGGGTCGGTAGCGGGGTCATACGAGACATCCGGCGCATTCAAGATACCCGAGGCACAGCCCGCGTTGAGTTTGTTAGAAAGCTCGTTACGGATGGCATCCGGAACAAATTTATGTTTTCCCTCCACTACTTCATAAAGAAATGTAGTGCTTACGGTGTTAACGTGATCAGCGGCAAAAATTCCCGAGGCCATGAGATCTGTCCAGTTATCATTCCTCGACTGTTCATAGGAATGTGGCGGGTTTTCAAAATACATGTGGTTCCAGAACTCGGCAGCGTCAATGCCACGGTCTTCGATGCCCGCCATGGTCACTTTCTCCGTATGGATGTTGTGCAGCGTGATCAGGCTGGGGATATCAAAACGTTTGCCTACGGCGGGGATGAGCCCGGTCATCCAGTCATTGCAGTGGATCAAGTCTGGCCGCACACGCGGAATGATGTGGTTGATCACATCACGCTGGAATGCGAGTGCCATGTGTAAATTCTCATCCGCATAAACGTGGTCCCGGTGGTAGAAAATAGGGTCTTCCGCGAGGTGGATACGCTCTTTTCCCAAGTTCTTACGCACGCGCTGGTATTCACGGTTATGAACTTCCTGAATATCGAGGTTAAACATCCGGCGGTAGTTCGGCAGTGCCACATGAACGTCTGCGCCTTGGTCAAACAAGGCACTAACAAGTGATGCGGAAACGTCAGCCATACCACCTGCCTTGGCATGCATCCTCTGCGCCATGTTGCCCATCCCTTTGGGTAAGTAAGTAATCTCCGGAGTAACCACTAGGATGGTAGGTTTCTTCGATGAATCGACCGCCACCTCTTCAGCTGCCTCTACCATTTCAGTCGCCGCGGCAGCCATCTGCTTTTCCAAATCAGTTTGGTTTCGTGGTATTTTGGGTTTACTCATAGAAGTTGATTTGGAGGAATTAAATTAACCTTTCGTATTAAATTAGGCAGATGTGTGAAGTCTAGCAAGAAGGATGTTCATGATGACAGAATTGTGACAAAAAAATGGCTGTGAGGAATATTCCCCACAGCCTGAAATAGATCAAAATTGCTCAAGTTCCGTGCCGAGCTAATTACTGGCGGTTGCTTTTACCTTATCTCTTCGAGCTTTGTTTTTGGTATTGGCATCGGCACTTCGAGACTTAACCCAATCGTAATATTCTTTACCATCGATCACCTCTAGAGAGCCTTTCATGTTAGCATGTGCCTCACCACAAAGCTGGGCACAAACAACGAAGGTTTCCATTTTCTCCATCGGCTTAAACCACATGGGGATTTCTTTACCCGGGATGCAGTCCTGCTGAATACGCATCGGTACGATGGCAAAGTTGTGGATCACATCGAGTGAGGTGACTTGTAATATACTGTTGCGGTTCACAGGCAATCTCAGGGCTCCATTGGCGACGATAAAATCGTCGTCACCATTCACATCATCAGGGTCGATACCAATCTGGTTTTCACCATCAATCAGAGAATGATCGGTGCGTCCGAAAACACCATCGTTCCCTGGATAGTGGTAAACCCAGCTATACTGGCGACCAATAACACGAACACGTGGAGCATCTTTGTCGTTTGTAACGACACGCTCAAATGTATCTGTTCGTTCTGCCCATAGTGGGAAAGCAAATCCCAAAAGGAATACAGCCTCGACGATGATTACACCGATTTCCAAGTGAGTAGAGGCATGGTTTTTGACACCTGTGTATGACGGTGTGGCATTGTTTTTGTGCCAAAACTTAATAATGGCGATGAAGAAATACGCAGTCCAACCGATAAATAGCACCAGCATGAGCCAGTGGATAACGGCATTCATCTGATCCACTTGTGTGCCATGCTGGGCACTGTTTTCGGGAATCGCGAAAAGGTCGAGAATAGACATAAGATTTATGAGTGGTGAATATTGAAGAGGTAACTACTAGTCACATAAGGACGGATCAAGATTCTCGCGCTCGCGTTTGGCCATCCTAGTTATAAAAAAGATGATACCACAGAGCATGGGAATAATAATGAGAAGCATCACAAGCATCGCGTACCCTGCAGCCACAGAGTCTTTGTGATCAGGCCCAGCTCCCATACAAACGGAACAAGCAAGTGTGTGTAGCATAGTCATAGTAGTAATTGGTTATTAGATTTTTTGAACCTTACGATAGAAACTGACACCGTAAACTGGTAGCACGATTGCGGCCAAGGCACAGCTTCCACCAAAGATCTTCAGCCAAAGCGTAGCCGTGTCCTCAAGGACAAATGCCCACACGACGACGAACAAACATAGCAGCGTTGCAATGGTGATGAAGATGATATGGAATCCTTTGATAGACATAAGCAGTTAGATATAGAGATTAGCGACCGAAGAAGCCTTCGAAATATATCGGGTCTGAGAATGCTAAAGCGGTGATCGCCATCAGACATATCGCAAAAATTATGCCTAAGCCAAACACCCAATAGATAAGCTTCTTTTCGTGATTTAGGTGCATGAAAATCATTGCAACAAGACCCGCTTTGAAGCTAGCGATGAGGAGACCTATGACCATGTCTGCCCAGTCAAATCCCCGCTTGTTGACATCGAGAAACTCGACCTTAGCAACAAGTACAGTCAACACAGTGCACACAAAAAGAGTGGCACCAATGACCATGTAGAGCTTCACATGTTTTTTTATTTCTTCAGGAGAGTCAGCCATGATGAATTAAGAATTTGAATTTGAGAATTATGAATAGTTTCTTCTACATGAGGTAGAGAATAGGGAAAAGGAAGATCCAAACAAGGTCAACGAAGTGCCAGAAAAGACCACCTACCTCAACACGGTTGGCAAGCCACTCGGGGTTCTCATCATACATCTTGCGTCCAAAGAATAAATAGTATGCGAGCACTAGAGCTCCTGCAATGACGTGGAGACCGTGCAGACCCGTGATCGTAAAGTATGTTGCGTAGTAAGTGTTCCAGCGTGGACTAAATACGGCCTCAAATCTTACCTGCTCACGCGGCACGATGATTTCTGGATAATCAATCTTGTAATGATCCGGTCCAGCAAAACCTTCAATATCTCCCGGGAAAAGCGCTTCTATCTCATGGTGATCGAGCTTTTCGATATCCTCGATACTCATATCAGCAAGCCCTGCAATTTCCTGCCAACTCACACGGTAAAGATCCAGTTCAGTGGGTTCTTTTTCAAGTGGCTCCAGGTATTGAACCAGTTTGTCCACGGTAACAAGGTGCTTGTCCCAGATGAGTTTGATTTTTTCATTTTTGAGTAGCCAGGAATTATTGATTGCAGCGACGGGATCGATACCCTTTTCCTCTGCTTTCATGACAGTGTGGCGGAAATCAATACCATCTACGTGAATTCGAATCGAGCTGTTAGCAGCGACTCCTGCAATCACAGTGCCATCCTTAAGAACGAGAGAGCTGTTCTCACCTTCTTTTTTATTGGTAAGTTTACCCCAGTATGGGTTCACAGAAATAACCGCTTCACCTGCCGTAACAAAAGTCAGAGATGGAGTAACTTTCAGATAGCCATCGATTGAATCATCAGCTTCTGCTTTCTCTGCGAACTCCTTTTTCAGGGTCTTGAGGTGCTCATCAACAATGCTTTTTAAGCTCTTCTTTCCATCAACCTCAACTTTGTGGTGAAGATTGTCAGGGTCGACATCTTCTGCGGTCACCGCCTCGTAGTATTTAACACCTGGGTGCGAAGATTTCACATCATCCCATGCCTGACGGCCAAGATCGATGTCGATACCGCTGTTATGAGCTACTGCGGCCAAGAAGTCTTCTTCCGCTTGCTCGATGATTTCTTTGGATGGGTAAACCCCCTTGGCAATAACTTCACCATCATTGAGTTCCAATTCATCAGCAAGTCCAAATCCGGCTGCCTCATATTGCTCATCCAGAGTATCAAAATAAATATCATCAACTCGCTTTAGATCAATGGTGAGCGTTTTAGCCTTAATATTGAAGTTTTTAGTCGGTGCGCTTTTGTCATCGCTACCATCTTGTGCGTATGCGTGACCTTCGATGACTGTGTAGTCATCCAGTCGGATTGCTTGGTGATTAAATTTGGCATTATACTCAATTCCTTTGAGCACCATGAAGAGTGCCGCACAGACAATGGTGATTGTCATATAGATCTGAAATTTGCGCCATTGCCTAAGTTTCAGCGAAACCCAGGCAAACACAACGGTCACCGACGAGCCGATGAGTATGAATGTGTTAATCAAACCAGGAAGCACTGGAAGTGTCCGCTCTGGCCAAGGGTAATCTGCGTAGATACGCAGGAAAACATATCCAGAAAACAGACCACCAAAGAGCATGACCTCCGATGCGAGGAACAGCCAGATACCAATCTTGGAGTTATTCAGTCCGGTGTCTTTCCGGGGTTCTACAATGTAGGGAATTTCCATGTGAAAATGTGCTAGAGTGTTAGGTGAAATTGATCGTGATTAGTCCTCGTCGGTTTTCTCAACGGGTTTTCTCCACTGGGCGTAGAAGTCTTCCTCGACTTCTGGTCGGGCGTATTCGTAAGAACCGCGGTAAACCACCGGCTCTTCGATGAAGTTGCCGTGACCCGGAGGTGTTGGTGTTGCCCACTCAAGAGAGCATGCATTCCACGGGTTGTCGCTATTGGCCTTTTTACCTATCTTCCAAGAAAGGAAGAGGTTGATGATAAACGGAATTTGGGCCGCACAAAGTAACCATGCTGACCATGACATCATAATATTGAGATCAATGTGCTCTAGCACTGTTTTGCCAAACACGTTCGTGCTCTCGGGATCAGCAGACAGGTAGGCATCGCCACCATTATACCAGCGGCGGTGGAATCCTGCCATACCCTGAATCAGCATCGGGAAGAACAAGGTGTTCATTAAGATCAGTGATGGCCAAAAGTGAAGCTGGTTGAGTTTACTACTCATAAACCTGCCGGTGATCTTTGGATACCAGTGATGAATGCCCCCAAAGAAACCGAACAGGATACCGGGCGCAACCACGTAGTGGAAGTGACCGATCACATAATAAGTGTCATGAAGGTGCAGATCAACTAAGTTGAAAGCCAGCGGCAGACCTGTCAGACCACCAATTCCAAACATCGGCAGGAAGGCACACGCCCACATCATAGCGGGAGTAAAGCGGATCGAGCCACCCCAGAGTGAGATGAGTAAACAGGTGAGAAGGATCACTGACGGAATTGAAATCAGAGTGGTTGTCGTCTGGAAGAATGCGGAAACAGCAGGCCCCATTCCGGTCATATACATGTGGTGTGCCCAAACGATGAATGAGAGGAACCCGAGAACAAGCACACCGTATACCATGGACTTGTAACCCCAGATTGGACGTCGAGTATTGGCCGGAATAATTTCTGCCACACAAGCAAATGCCGGCAATAGCAGAACATACACCTCAGGGTGACCCAGGAACCAGAACAGGTGCTGGAAAAGTAACGGGCTGCCACCACCGGACGCATCGGAAAGGCCAATCTGCTGATGGTAAAGACCACTCGGCTGGAAGAAACTAGAACCAAACATCCGATCGACTACTTGCATAATTCCTGCCACTTCGAGTGGTGGGAAGGCGAGAAGGAGAAGGAAACCTGTGACAAGCATTGCCCAGACGAAGAACGGTAGTCGCATCCAGGTCAGCCCCTTGGCACGCAGGTTGATAATTGTGGTGATAAAGTTAACCGATCCTAACAGTGACGAGGATATTAACATCACCAATCCGAGTAGCCACTGCGTTTGGCCAGTCCAGAACTGGTGCGGATGTTGTAAATCGGCAAAGAATGATAACGGCGGATAGTTTGTCCACCCTGACTTAGCGGCGCCTGTTTCAAGAAAGAAACTAGCAACCATCATCAGGCCACCAACGAGATAGAGCCAGTAACTCCACATATTCAGCTTGGGGAATGCCATATCGGGCGCACCAATCTGAAGCGGGGTCACATAGTTACCAAAGGCACCGAATCCGAGCGGCACGATACCGAGGAACACCATGATGGTTCCGTGCATGGCACCAAACATGTTATAAGTTTCCCCAGGGAGTTTACCTTCGACAAGCCACTGCGCCTTCCAATCCTCGGTGAAGAGCCAGCTCATCCAGACGGGAAGCGGCTCGTGTGGATAGGCGATACTCCACCGCATTACCATCATTAGGTAGAATCCAAATAATAGGAAACACATGGCTGTGAGTCCATACTGGAGACCGATGGTCTTGTGGTCCGTAGAGAAGATGTATTTCTGGACGAAGCCAGGGTTGTGGTGATCGTGATGATCGTCGTGTGAATCACTCATAACAGAATGTTAGAAAATGGGCTTGGGTAAAATGTATTGTTTGGTGTTACTCGGCAGCGGCTGGCTCCAGAGTTTTGGGGTCGACCAGTGTATCCATCGGCATTTCGGCACCTTCAAGATCACGGTTATATTTTTCGTTTAATTCCTCAGCTGTTACTGGTCCTGGCCCACGCTCTTTCGATGCCGCCAGAGCTTCCTCTGCCATTTCCATGGTGATGAGTTTATCCGCCTTGTTTCCAAAGCTATTGCGAACGTAGTTAAGAATTCCTGCCAATTTCTTGGAATCCATGCCATCACCCATGGTCGGCATCACGCCGTTGTAAGTTTTACCGTTCACCACAACTGGCTTGTGCATACCCTGGAGGATGATCATCGCTGGTCGCATACTTGAGCCGGTTACCCAGTCAGATCCAGCAAGAGGAGGAAATGATGTGTTTCCCTCGCCTCCGGGCTGGTGACAGGTCGAGCAAGAATCGTAAACCTTCGCACCGATTTTCATGTAGGCATCAATCGCTGGCTTGGGCTTAGCTCCCCCTCCGCCAGTATCAGGCGCAGTCTCGCGCTCGTATCCTTTTTTGACAAAATTCTGGTAGTCGAACACATGACCCCCGAATAGCACACCGCCACCGATAAGCACCACGATAGCACCACCAAGAATCACCCACAGTGAAAGTGGTTCAGCACCTTCTGTGAACATATGATTCTCACGCGAGGCTGCAGCAGCATCCGCATTGACGTTGGTATCGTCATCAAGATCAGGTTTGTTAGGAATAGAGTCAGACATGGGAATGATTTGTTAAATATTGCTGGCAGAGTTTCTTCTTATCACTCTGCCTCTGTTTCGGCATCTGCGCCCCTTACCGGATGCTTGAGTGAATCTGGCATTTCATCATCACGCTTCAGCGAGAGCAGGTAACTAGCAAGCACGCGCGCCTGCTCCTTAGGAATAACTTGGGTATCACCATTGGACTCAGAGGAGATAGCAAGACCATCTCCTTGTCCACTTGTTGGCACTTCCTCGAACATTTGTTTCTGCGAAGGACAATTCGACCAGCCACGATCGGTTTTCTGTCCTTGGTCGCCAAGGAATAAAGCACTGCTTCTCGGATTGTAAAGGTGCTCAATCACCCAATGTTCAGGAGTCATACCTGTAGCGGCAGCATATTTTTCGGCACGGTATCCAAAGTTGCTAAGATCCGAACCCATTCGAGCCAGTCCGATACGGGCAAACTCTTCACCGTCATAGTCGTAGTAACTTGTCTCGCGGCGGGTATCAATGCCCTCTTCTTTATCTACTCTACCTGCGACATCGTCACGCCAGATTTGGCGGCCAAGGTAAGTCGGCCGGATGAGCTGCGTGTGGCAGTAGTAACATCCGTTGGCACCGTAGATTGCTGAGCCGCTCTGAATCCTTCCCGAGGCCATGCGCTGATAATAAGGCGCATCCTCGTCCTCAGCGTTCATTTTCACGGGCGGAATCGCGGACATCTTCGCGGCAGGAATGGCGATCAGGCACATCCATGCGAGACCAAAGCTGGCAAGCATTCCAATGAGAAAAGTTTTCAGTGTCATGGACTTAGTATGAAGTTTTCAGTTTAAAGTTGAATGATTCGCGTTACGCCTTGGCGTTCTCCAATTCCTCGATGTCACCCTCTGGCCCGTGAGGACCAACAGTCGAATGCTCGTGGCGCAGCAGCGTCGGGTGAGAGCTGCGGCGGCCAAGACGGAGCCACATCAGAGTAAGGTGGATAAAGAAAAAGACGTTAGCGTAGAGGATTGCCGCCCATGCAAGCGTCGTGGCAACAACAAATGGGAAGCCTGTCAAAGTAGCGCCGCTCCATGGCTGGTCGTGAGCGCGTTGAGCGGCACCTTGCTGGAAGCCACCGAGTAATGAGCAGAATAAAACGATAAGAAGGACTCCATATATCGAGAACCAAAAGTGCGTGCGGATCAGTCGGCGGGAGAGCCACTCACGACGGGTAACACGTGGCACGATAAAGTAAATGGCACCGAACATGCACATACTGAAAAATCCGTAGAGCGCGAGCACCTCGTAGCCATAAGTCGCCGTCGAGAATTGCGTGTAGGCCATTACACTTGGGTGAGCTAGCAGCAGACCAAGGAATGCCAGCAAAAGCATGCCAAACACACCCGCCACGGTAAACCGAAGTGACGGGCTATGCGCTGTTGCTTCCGCTGTCTGCGCAGTTGTTTTCAAAATATTAACACCCGCGATGATCAGCGGCACGGCGACAAGCATCGTAGCGGCAGCACCGACATACTGGAGGAATACAGGAATGGGAGCACCCATCACAGCCTGCATACCTGCCCATGGTGCGATGATAGCAAGTGCCCAGAAACCGCCCACTGAGTAGGTGTAATTATAGATCGGGCGCGCAGTCACTTTCGCAGTAATGTAATAAGCGCTGGCGATAGCAATCGGCACAAAGAACAGCAGGATCATTGCCTGGCGGAACCAGCGGTTAATCGCAGTAGCCATCAGTGGATGCACATCAAACACATTCACATAGAGATTCGCCGTAAGATAAATCCATGGAAACCAAAGTATGGCACCAAGAAGATACCACTGGGAAATATAGATATGGTCACCGCGGCGGACACGGAATGCGATCAACGCCCATATGGCAATAACTGCGTAAGCTGCAAGAAGAACGGGCCATACGAAGGTTGGAAACTCCATCCATTGTTTACCGGTACCAAAACCAAGTAGAATACCACCCACACCAATTGAAACTCCGAGGTTCCAAATGTGTCCGGCTACGAGGATTGTTCCGGCGTTTCGACTCGGTTGGCGACTCAGGCGCGCCATGAGCCAGATCAGCACACCAAAGGCAGCTTGCGCTCCCCAGCCGTATACAAGGGCATTAATGTGTGCGGGGAAAACGCGACCGTATTGTAGCCACGAGCACTCACCGAGGAAACCGGGGCTGTGACTCTTAATTGAGGCAATGATACCAAGCACAAGCGAGACAGCCAGCCAGGCGGCACCGCTAGTGAAAAAGAACATCACGGGATGGCGCAGTGAGCGGTCGATCTCCGAGCGCAATTGCGTATCCTCAGCTGTGGAAGCGTGACTTAGGTCTGACATGGGTTTAATCTTTTTTTAGACAGGATTAACTAGATGAGTAGGATTTGTATTTCCGTTTCTTCTGTGTTTTTCCGTGGTTAAGAATTTGAAACTTGGAGTTTATTTTTTGCCTTCGAGCCACTCGGAGATCGTCTTGATCTCCTCGTCACTAACATTGGCCATGATGGCTTTCATTGCCATACTTTGACCGTTGTTGCGGGTTCCATCCTTGATCGCCTTCATTTGATCGATCAGGTACTGCGAGTTCTGGCCAGCAATTTTCGGATAGAGCGGCATGATTGGAGTATTGCCATCAGGGCCGTGGCATGTAGCACAGAGTTTGGCAGTGTAGAGATCCTTTCCAGGGCCATCAACAAGATCAACCTTCGGTGCGTCTAGTTTTGAGAGCCAGTCGGCGATTTTGGCGGAATCCTCGTCGGTGACTTTTTGAGCCATGATGGTGGCGGTCATAATAGCACTCTGACCATTGGTGCGCTTGCTTGCGGCGAAGTCCTTCATTTGCGCAACGAGGTATTCGGCATTCTGTCCTGCGAGTTTCGGGTAGTTCGGAGCCAGCGGAGTGTTGGCATCCGCCCCGTGGCAGGTGTTACATGTTTTTGCGGTGTAGAGATCGAAGCCAGGGCCACCGCCGGTTTTCTGTGAGAGCGCTTTCATTGCCTCATCATGGGCCTTCGTACCGGGAACGAATGTCTCGGTCGCCGCCGCCGTAGTAACTACTTTATCTGCAACTGCTGACGTGTCTTTATCCTTAAGCAGCTCTCCCTGTGCTTGATCCACTTTGTCACGTAATTGAAGACGCTCTGTTTTGCGCATGTCCTCTACATCTGAGGGTGTGTCTGTCATCCAATAAACGATAACGGACACCAAGCCAAACAAGCCAAAGTAGCCAAGCCCCCACCAGAAGGTGTTGAAACGGCGCAGCGGAGTGTCGCGGTGATTGGAGTACTGTTCTGACATTTTTCCTTGGAAACGGTTTAGTTATAGAGGTTGGCGGACTCGATGATCCGTGGATCACGGTGCGGATAGAGGCTGAATTTCGTCAGCGAACGCAGGAATACAAAGGCGAAGAAAGCACCAACGGTGACGAAGGCGAGTAGATCGAGCCAGACGACGCTGCCACTCGTGTAAAGCTGGGCGCCATTCTCACTGTTGAGAGTGAGTGATGGCCCACGTTCGGGAGCTACGATGATGTAGTGGTCAAGCGCATGCAGGACAAAAAGATAAATGGTGATCGGAATCATTAGACCTGGCTTCTTTTTCACATCCGAACGGATCAGGAAAAGGAATGGTAACGCGAAATGGCCAAAGACAAGCGCGATGTTAGCGAGGTTCCAGTTCTCGGCGTTACGCAAGAGGAAGTAGCTCGTTTCCTCGGTGATGTTTGCATACCAGATCAGGAAGAACTGGGAAAAGGAAACGTATGCCCAGAAAACCACAAACGCAAAAGTGAGCTTACCCATGATGTGATGATGCTCGGGGCTCATAATCGTCTGCATGTATCCAGCGCGACGCAGGCAGATCGTTGTTAGAATCAGCAACGCCATGCCGTTGAGCGCACAACCAGCGAAGAAGTAGACACCATACATTGTGGAGAACCACTTGTAGTCCAGAGCTTTGAGCAGGTCAAAAGCTAGGAAGGTGACAGTGATGGCGAAAATCGGCAGCATCCATGAGGTGCGGCGGCGGGCTTTCTTGAGGCGCTCGATCCCGGGGTTCGGATCATTATCCTGAGCAACTGATAATTTTCTAAGATAAAGCAGACAACCACCGAGGATGACAAAGTATCCGACCATCCGGCCGAGCCAGAATGGCAGGTTCATATAGAACGCCTTCTTATACATCAGGTGATCGTATGGATCATGGCTTTCATGTAAATGGTGTGAGGCATTGCCATAACTCGTGAAGCTATCGAGTAGCTCACGATGACGGTTCATCCACTCGAAAAGGTGCTGCTGCACCTGTGGGAAAAGGAATGGAATGGCGATGATACCCATCCATGGGAAAACACAGGCGAGGTTTTCCATCAGGCGGCGTACCGAGATTCCCCAACCAGAGTTAGAAACGTGATGAAGAAGGAGCCAGAAAGCACCACCAAGAGTCAGACTCACAAAAAATGCGAACGCAAACAGCCAGGAATAGGCGTAGCGACCAGCCACCGTATCCGCGGGCATGTTTTTCGCTTCGTTACCACCGAATAGCAGCCATGCACTGATCAGCAGGCCGACCACGGCAACAGCTCCGCTGACCATGATTGGTAGCGAGAGCTTCCCTGACTCGATGTGCTCCCCGTCAGCGGGGATGTCTTTGGATGTGATGAAGTGACCCATTGGGATTGTTAGTTAAAAATAGAAAATTGGAGGATTACTCGGCTGGCTTTTCGGCTGTTTGCAGAGCACGGACGTAGGCGATGATTGCCCAGCGGTCTTCGACGGGAATGTTATATCCGTAGCCACTCATCAGGCCTTTGCCCTTGGTGATAACCTCGAACATTTTTCCATCTGGATACGCATCTCTTTTAAAGTTTTCGAGGCTAGCCGTGGCAGGAATTCCGATGACAGCGACGGTTCCCTTGCCATTTCCAGACTCGCCGTGACATGGCATGCAGGAAATTTTGTAGCGCTCTTCGCCACGGCGAAGAAGTGCCTCAGGATGTTTCGCAAGCTCAAGATCTTCTGGCATTCCTGTTCCGTAGGCATCACCCATGGTGCCGGTGTGCAGATAGCTGTCACTGTTCCCGAAGTTAGGGCCGGAGCCATCGGGCTTAAAGCCACGGGGCACTGTGCCCGCAACAGGTTTACGTGAGCCCATGCCGTCTTTGAAGAAACTATTCGCCTCCTGTGTATTGATCCTGTCCTGATCATCCATGTCAGGAAAGATCCGCAGCGGCGTGCTACTGAACTTCTGGCCACGGAAGCCAAAGAAGCTGATCACGAGAACCACGATCAGGGCAAATGCTAGGAAAAAATATCGCATTGGGTGAGTTGTTTTTTAGACAGGATTAACAGAATTTTTCAGAATTTTTTACTTCCGTGGATTCAGTGTTTTCCGTGGTTAAAATTTTGGTATTTGGAGTTTAAGGCTTGGAGTTTCAGTCCACCGGCTCTTCGACGAGCTCGATGTTAGAACCACCGGCGTCTTCTAACAGCGACTTGGTTTCCTCGGAGGAGAACCTTGGGTCGCGTGCTTCGATGGCGATAAAGAAACCATCGTCCGTCGCGCGGGCAAACTGGCGGCTCTCAAACAGCGGGTGGTTCAGGCGCGGTAAACCCATCAGGGCTAACAGGCCAAACAAGGTCGTGAAACCGGAGAAAAGAATCGTCAGCTCAAACATGATCGGGAAGAACGCGGCCGTCGTGAAAATGTTGGCTGGCTTCGCCTGCACGATAGTCGGGTAAAGCACCACCTGGGTGGAGTAGGCAAGGATGAACGCGGTGATGATTCCGAGTGTGCCACCAAAGAATACAAGGTAGGGCAGAATGGATTTTTTCATGCCCATTGCGTTGTCCAGACCGTGGATTGGATACGGCGAATAGCAGTCCCACTTCTTGTGCCCGGCATCACGCACCTTCTCCGCCGCTTTATATAAAGCGGAGGCACTTTTAAATTCGGCAAGGTAGCCGTAAACGCGTTTTGCTGTCATGGAAAACTTGGTTTTTGGAATTTGAAATTTGGGACTTAAGATTGCAGCTCGTGCTGGTAGGCAGGGACTTCTTCGGTGCCTTGGTCATCGAGTTCTTCCTTATCGTCGTGATGCGGATCACTCTGTGGCAGTGTCCATTTCACTTCGGCAATGTTGATGCATGGAAGGAATTTGAGGAAAAGAAGGAAGAGCGTCAGGAACAGGCCGATGGTTCCCACATAGGTGAGGATGTCCACCCAGCTTGGGTTGTAATATTTCCAGTCACCGGGCAGCCACATCCGCGGCAGTGTGGTAACGATGATCCCGAAGCCCTCGACCCACATACCGGCATTCCCCGCCATGCAAACGCCCATAACAATCCAAAGGTTTTCACGGCAGTATTTCCACCAGAACAGCTGTGGCGATAGCACGTTACAGGACATCATCGCGAGATATGCCCACCAGTATGGACCGGCGATTCGGTAGTAGAATGCGGCACCCTCGTACTTGGCACCGGAGTAGAATGCGACGAACAACTCCATTAGATAGGCATAGCCCACAATGGTTCCCGTCAGGAGAATGATCTTCGCCATGTTCTCGATGTGTTTCATCGTGATCAGATCCTGCAGACCGTAGATATAACGCGCAGGAATCATGATGGTAAGCACCATGGCGAATCCACCGAACACGGCACCCGCCACAAAGTAGGGTGGAAAAATCGTCGTGTGCCAGCCGGGCACCACAGAAGTGGCGAAGTCAAAGGACACCACAGAGTGCACCGAGAGAACAAGCGGTGTAGAAAGAGCCGCGAGAAGGAGGTAGGCGACCTCGTAGTGGCTCCACTGGCGGTTACCGCCACGCCAGCCGAGTGAGAAAATGCCGTAAAGAAGTTTACGCAGACCGGGCTTCGCGCGGTCACGGATGGTTGCCAAGTCTGGAACCAT
>JBGCEU010000127.1:0-9912 GCA_045106535.1 Akkermansiaceae bacterium
TATTGAGAATGAGTCTCATTAGCATCGCATGGCAAAAATCAAGTCATTATGTAAGTGGAAAGAGAAGAGCATCGCGAAGCGCATGGATCTTTTGATGTCACTGACTGAGGAGCCGACCTATGTCTGCAAGAAGTGTGCGCGAGTTGCCAATACCAAGAAGGCGCTTTGCAAAGCGACTCCACTGCCCACTCGCCTGCCAGCAATCAAGCGTCTTCGTGTGGCATAATCAAAGCCTCTACTTGCAAGCGGACGGATCGTGATCTAGCCTATCGCCATGATTCATGAAGAACTAGAAACCGCTCTCAACGCGCAGATTAACCAGGAGCTAACCGCCTCCTACAACTACCTCGGCATGTCGACTCATTTTGACAATGAAAACCTCGACGGCTTTGCAAACTGGATGCTCATGCAGCACGAAGAAGAGAAAGTACATGCGATGAAACTACTGCACTACCTACAAGATCGTGGCGGCAAGGTAAACCTGAATGCTATCCCCGCCCCCATTTCCAGTTTTGGTGATCCGTTAGCTGTTTTTAAAATAGCCTTGGAAACCGAGGTCAACAACACAAGGTCAATCAACGAGCTCTACGAGCTTGCACTGAAACTCAATGATCATGCTACTGTTAGTCATCTTCAGTGGTTCCTCGACGAGCAAGTTGAAGAAGAAAAAAGCATCGAGGACATCATCGCCCTGTTAGAACGTATCGGTGACGAAAGCGCAGGATTACTCTATCTTGATGACAAGCTGGGTAACCGTAGCGAGCCCGATGAAGCTGAGTAGCGAGCTAACAGATGCACGGCGTGAAAAAATACCACTGTCCTCGTGTGGACGGATCGCTCGCGCTGGATGGCTTCATCAGTGACCCAGCCTGGGACAACTGTCCGTGGACGAACGACTTTCAAGACATCACGGGAAACCCCGCGCTCAAGCCGCGTTTTCGCACGCGTGCCAAAATGGCTTGGAATGATGACTATTTTTACGTTGCTGCCGAGATGGAAGAGCCGCACGTCTGGGGCACAATTACGGAGCAAAACGAAATCATGTTCAACGATAACGACTTCGAGGTCTTTATCGATCCCGACGGCGATTCTAACAACTACTATGAGTTCGAAATGAACGCGCTCGGCACCATCTGGGAGCTTAGCTTACCCGTTCCATATAGCGAGGGAGGCGTGCCAATTCTTGGCTGTAATCTCCCCGGCCTGATCCGCAAGATCGGCGTGAAGGGTCAGTTAAACGATCCAACGACCAAGGACGAAGGCTGGTGTGTTGAGATTGCATTTCCATGGAAAGAACTCGCTAAGTATAACCCGGGTCGCCCAACACCCCCAGTGCCAGGTGATATGTGGAAGGTGAATTTTTCCCGAGTCCAATGGGAACACGAGGTAATCAATGGAGAGTATGTTAGAACACCGCCACACGGCACAGATCTCTGCGCCGGACTCAACCCAGAAGACCAGCAGCACCCGGAAGACAACTGGGTATGGAGTCCACAACATGTGGTAAACATGCACATTCCAAAACACTGGGGAGAGGTTATCTTTGAAGTCTGATGTTTGACCCCTCCGCCATTCTTGCCTGGTTCATTTTCGGATGTATCGGCATGATCTATGTGGCGTATGGAAGGTGGAAAGACCTCTGGCAACCAAAGGCTCTGGGGGTCGTGCTGATGTTTTTCCCATACTTCATTTCCACAGGATTTTGGTTGTGGGCGGTGGGCACTATTCTCACCCTTGCGATTTTTGTTGCGAAAGATTAGCCCACCTAACAGGTATCGGGGCGCTTATTTTTGCAAAACGTATTTTCAAAACGTATTTTGATGGCTTGACCCTGATTTCTTGGGTGGCAGGGTGGACTTCTATGATGAGATGTCTATTCCTGTATTTGTTTTTTTCTGCTTTCACCGTCGCAACGAATGCCGCCGATGAGGCGACAGACACAAGCGCCAAAAATTTTGTCCTTAAGTGGGGTCAGGCGTTTAATAAAAATGACTCTAAATACATTTCTAGCTTTTATGACCAAGATAAGCGCTTGGACATGCTGACCTCTTCCGGCGCTTGGCTTAAAGGTTACGAAGCCATTGAGAAATCATACCGAGACGACATGAAAGCCCTCAAGTTTTCTGATTCTAACATAAAAAACATTCAGTTGAGGACTTACGCTAAAACGGCACTGGTTTCTTTTGAGCATCAGTTCAAGTATCGTATTCTTAGTGAGAATGTTCTCTGGCGAATCCACATTCGCACCACCATGGCGCTTCGCCACACAGACAAAGGATGGAAGATTGCTATGGAGCATTCCTCCCCTCTTCAGGGTATTGAGCGTGCCGTGAAAGTTGAGGAGTAATTCGTTCAATCCTGCTCCACGTCTAGATCGGGCACGTGCCCAAACGAAATCCGCATCGGAGCAGCTTCGATAGCACCGTGGGCGCCGCCAAGGTAGATCGATTGCCTACCGAATTTCTGCACCAGCTTGTCCATGGAAGCATTTAGATTCTTGATGTTTTTGTCGGGTTTTTCAAGTGGTTCTTTGCCCTCGGGAAACAGAGGTGGCGTGTAGTTACCCACATGAGTGAGTCTACCTAACACCATCGATACTTTAAGTAGTTGCTCAGCGTGATGAGGGCGTTGTTTCCAAAGGTGACTCGCCATCCGTGCTAGAATAAGGGAATCATCTGTCGCCTCTAATAAAATTTCATCACCCCACTTGCCACCACGTAAGTAGGATATGGAAAGATAGTAGCTGCGCGTTAGCATGCCGTGACTACGTAATCGCTGAGCAGCTTTTTGGGTAAGCTTATGCAAAACGGAGAGCGCGGCATCTGGATGGCGTTTTTCAGGAGCTAACACGTGGCTATGGCCAATACTACGCCGTATGCTTTCGGGTTCTGGAATTTCTTTGCCCCGCAGCTGAAACCAGAGCTGATCACCCGTAATGCCGCCCCAAGCAGTGTGTAGCTGCTGTCGAGTAGCAGAGCATAGAGCTCGCACATCGTGGATGCCGTGGGCATGCAAACGAAGTTCCATATTACGCCCTACACCATGGATATCGCGCAGATCCAGCTCATACAAAATTTCAGGAAGATCCTCGTGACCTATTAGAAGTAGACCGTCTGGCTTACGCATCTTGGATGCCATCTTTGCCAGCCATTTGTTAGGCGCCGCACCTACTGAACCTCTAATCCATGGGCCGACCTGTTCTGTGATCGCCTTTTTGATGTTGCGACCTATTTTTTCCACCGTCTCTGGTTCACGGAGATTATAGGGAAGCCAACACCACATTTCGTCGATGGAAAGTACATCCTCGACGTGAATACAAGATTCCACCGCAGCGACCAGCTGGTGATGTAGCTCGACATACTTCGCAGGCTGAGCCTCCACAATCTCGATACCCGGACACATTACTCGTGCGTCACTAATCCGAGTGCCCGTTTTAATGCCAAAGGCTTTTGCTTCGTAGCTCGCGGCAATACAGCATGAACTCTCTGCCATCACCGGAGCTACACCCACGGGCTTTCCGCGTAAATACGGCTTCATATGCTGCTCTGCTGAGGCAAAGTAGGCATCAAAATCGACAAATAACGCAGTGAGGCTCATGCAGCAATGTATGTTCTTTTGAACACTTATTGAAAAATGACTAGTAGTCAATTTTATAAACGGTGAATCCTGCTGAAATGATGACGGAAAAATTTTCGTAGTAAGCGCTATGTACACAAACCTTCTTAGACACTTCATTTCAATGGCTGTTTTTTGTTTGATCACGCATGGAGTGAATGCGGAAGACTTATCCAAAGCTAATCCGGACAAGTCTCTCGTTTACAAACGTATCGGCGACAGAGAATTAAAAATGCACATCTTCCTCCCGGAAGGGCACAAGGCCTCTGACAAGCGGGCCGCTGTTGTTTTCTTTTTTGGTGGAGGCTGGGTCGGAGGAACTCCCAGCCAGTTCTATCCTCACTGCCGCTATCTTGCATCGCGAGGCATGGTTGCTATGGCGGCAGACTACCGGGTAAAATCAAAGGACAAGACGACCCCGAAAGAATGTGTGATGGACGGAAAGTCCGCCGTGCGCTGGCTAAGGAAAAACGCCTCCCAGTGGGGCGTTGATCCCGATAAAGTGGCTGCCGGTGGGGGCTCCGCTGGCGGGCACGTCGCCGCTGCGACTGGTACCGTAAAAGGCTTCGAAGAAAAAGGTGAAGACCTTAGCGTAAGTTCAAAACCTGTAGCCTTGGTGCTATTCAACCCTGTTTATGACAATGGGCCGAAAGGTTACGGTCACAACCGTGTAAAGGACTACTGGAAACAAATTTCCCCGATGCATAACCTTGGGGAACACAGCCCGCCAACTATTGTTTTTCTAGGAACGAAAGATAATCTCATCCCGGTATCGACGGCCAAAAAATACCAGCAATTAATGAAAAAATCGGGCGTTCGTAGTGATCTACATCTCTACCCAGGTCAGCCACATGGATTTTTTAATCTCAACAAAAGCCGTGAAAGTTTTGAGAGCACTGTAGCTCACATGGATAAGTTTTTTGTCTCTCTAGGGTATCTCAACAAAAAATAATGCCCTCACACCCTATGCAAAAAACATTTTTCTTACTGACTCTGTTGCTCAGTTCTGTCGCATCAGTAGGCGCGAAACCTAACATCCTCTTCTGCATGGCGGATGACTGGGGTTGGCCTCACGCAGGAGCCTATGGTGATAAAGTAGTCAGCACCCCTACGTTTGATCGTATCGCCAAGGAGGGGGTTCTTTTTGAGCATGCCTTTGTTTCCAGCCCATCGTGTACGCCGAGCCGCAACGCCACGCTAACAGGGCAGCAGTTTTACAGACTCGAAGAAGGCGGAAACCTCTGGAGCACCCTCGATGTGAAGTTTCCAAACTTTATGATGCTTCTACAAAATGCCGGATACCAGATTGGCCATGAACGCAAAGCCTGGGGACCTGGGAATTATAAAAAGGGCGGCTATAAAAAAACGCCATGTGGACCTAGAACGACTCTCGAAAAGTTCCTAGAAAACCGGAAGCAAGGTCAGCCGTTTTGTTTTTGGTTAGGAACATCCGATCCACATCGTGCCTATAAAAAAGGCAGTGGTCGTCTAAAAGGCATTAAGGTCGATGAAATCTATGTCCCCGAGTTCTACCCAAAACATGATAACATCAAGAGTGACATCGCCGACTACTACTTCGAGGTTGAACGCTGGGATAGCAGGGTGGGTGAAGCACTGAAGCTGCTTAAGGAAAAAGGTGAGCTCGAAAACACGATCGTTATCATGACAGGTGATCATGGAATGCCTTTCCCTCGCTGTAAGGGTAATCTCTACGACTGGGGAGTGCGGATACCATTTGCTATGCGGTGGGGAAATAAGATCGGTGCCGAGAGAAAAGTAACAGACTTTATTTCGCTAACAGATATCGCCCCTACACTGCTTAAAGCGGCAGGAGTCAATATCCCCAAGCAGATGACGGGGAGTTCACTACTCAGCCTACTTGAATCAAAAAAGAGTGCCCGTGTCGAAGAGCGGCGTGACCATGTGATCATTGGTCGCGAGCGCCATGTCCCCTCACAGAAAGACCCATCTTTAGACGGTTATCCATCACGCGCGATCCGCACTGATGAGTGGTTGCTGATCCTGAATTTAAAACCCGAGCGCTGGCCTGCGGGTGCGCCGGACGGAGCTAATGCTCACATCAAGCATTTTGCAGATTGCGATAACGGCCCGACCAAAACGCATATCATGGGGTTAAAAGATGATCCTGAGCAAAAAAAGTTCTACCAGCTCAATTTTGGTAAGCGCCCAGCCATGGAGCTCTATGATTGCCGGGCAGACCCTGACCATGCTCAGAATCTCGCGTCTGACCCCAAACATGCCGACACAATAAAGATGCTGAAATCCAAACTATTGGACTACCTCAAAGAAACCAAGGATCCACGTTTCACTTCTGAAAATCCGGAGTTTGATCGGTATCCCTATAAGTGAGCGAACAAATGCAGAACCCTCAGGTTCCGAAACCTGTCATGGCATAAGAGGAAAGGTAATGCTCTCAAAATCCACACGTTGAAAGTCATTATCCCAATTGAAAATACACAGTTCACGACGGGTCGAATAGAGCGCGACAGTTGAGGCGGTGATCACATCCCATTTTCTGCTCTTTGGATGAAAATAGCTTAGCCGGATGGGCAGGCTGACGGTTTTTTTAGTCCCGAGCGGATTATGAATTTTCCCTTGTCCCGGTATCACTACCAATTTCTCTCTCCCCAACTCGATACCAATCTTAAGGTGGGTCATATTCAAAAACATGGTATCCCCGCCCTTCATGGCTGCCAGATCCTGCACTTTCGCCTTAAAGACCAGACCCTTTGAATTCTTAGCAACTGGCATAAGAATGATCATGGCTGCGGATACCTTTTCGGGAACAATGGCTTCGGCAAGGGTTAGATACGTGGGTTTTTTGGGGTCTTTCGGGTTCTCGATTCTGCGGACTATACGCAGGATGCCATCGGCGGGGATCTTTACAGGACCGCTGGGCGATAGTTTGGACAAGAGCACTTGGCTGATGTCCTTCCCTGACATAACACTCACAGGATTTTCGAGCCCCTTCGGCATGTTGGTGTAGACAAACCATGCCATCCGTCCTTTGCGTTGGGGCGGTTCGCCACGGCCATTCTCTTGGGCGAACAAAGGGGAGACCATAGAGAACCCGAGGAACAGGCAAAGAATAATGTTTTTCATGGGCAATGTTATGAATGATGATTTCATACCTCTTTCTCGTTGAGCCAGCGGAAACTTTCAATCTTGAATTGGCGCCCGAAGCGTAAGTTGTCGGCACTGAGCTTACCGGAATCCTTGAAATCCCCGTCGACGCCGATCTCGCGCAGTGGAGTCTCGTCGGGGTTAGAGGAGTCGTAATACTCTGGCAGACGCTGCACGATCGCCTCGCACCATGCACGCGCGATCACGTTGCCACCGGAATCGAGAGCTTCCCCGTAGGCACGGATCCGGAAGGTGTCGTCGCGCACCGACAGGGTGTTGGCGATGGGCTTAAGCAGATCGGACTGGATGACGTAGCCGGGAATGCCCGCTAAACGTGACCCCTCGGCAGCCTCGGGAGTGCTGAATCTTTTCGAAACATCGCCAGTGGCGGCAACCCCGAGGTCGGATTTCGTGATCCTCAAGGCGTCGATGTTTTTGTAGCGGTAGTTGATCGACTGTGAATCCGGCGTTTCGTCATCGTAGTCGATTGCGCTCTGGAGCGCACCCATGATGCCGAGTTTGTCATTAGATAGGCGGCGGTTGATGAATTCCGCGAAGTTCAAGAACGGGCCGCGCAGTTTCACCTGTTTGACACATTCCTGTGCGAGATTCTTCAGATGCTGGTCATCGAGGAAACGCACGCCGCTCCAGCCTTTTGAACCATCGGGCATGGTTACACCGCTTGTGGGATTGGTCATCTCTTTATCGGAAACCTCAGTATTGAAACGAGTAAGAACGATCTTACCGGAGGGCACGTTGATTTCGTTCAAATTGCCGTTCACATCGCGGTAAACAGCTTTGCGCTCGCGGATGCCGGCGAAAAGCGCATACCACGCGTCCACCGAGGTACTGTTGACGTTGAACATGCCGTCCACCATCAGGTGCTTGGCAGCATTGAGGTAGCCGTCCGCTGCCTGCAGCTCGGTCTTCACGGCCGTAGGTGTATTACCAGTGGCGTTGCGGACGTATCGACTATTTGCGATCTCCTTTTCATCCAAGAGCAGGTCTAGGTTCTCGCTGAGGCTGTTCGCCGCGCTGGCGCCCGGTCTCGTCTGATCCGCCAGCGAGGAGACGAAGTAGTCGTCCCACAGAGTATCGTTGAGCAGGAAGACATGATCCCAGTAGTCACAGTAGGCCTTTGTGTTCACCTCCTCAGTGATGCTTGGGTTCCTCCGGTCGATGACATCTCGGCTCACCGAATTTTCGATGAAGCGGTAAACATCGTCCCGTGGCAGCATCGGATGCATGAAGGAGTTCCCAAGGCCCGGACCGGTGACCCCGCTTTGATAAGCGACACGCTTGCTCTCGGCGGCATAGAGCGAACATTTTGCGACACTGCTACCATTGCCGCTGAACCCGCGAATAAAGTTAGGGCTTAACTGATCGGCTCTGAGCCAGCCGGGATTGATGCGCATGTTGGAAAAGCCGGCAAGACTGCTGATCGGTGCGGAGGGAAGTTCAAGCATGGCGGCAGAGGTGACTTGCTCAGCAGGGCCGAGGAACGCCTTGCCGCCGATTTGCCCGATGATCTTGCTGACGCCAAAGGTCGTGGTCGGCCCGAAGTTCACGGTATATGGGCAGTCCAGCCGCTGGGTGTGGGCGATCGTGTCATCCAGAGACATATACATCCCGCTTCCAAAATAGAATGGCGGAGCCTGGATCCAGTTTCGGCTGCGCCAGTCTTTTGCCCATCTGTGTTGGGGTAGATTGGTGTTAACATCCTCGATGCTGGGGTAATCGGGCTTGAACAGCCCCTTGATCGCCATTTGCGCATAAGCCACGATCTTCGGGTTTCCATCAAATACCCACGTGGCGAGGTTGCTAGGGCCAGTTGGAGTAATTGGAGTGTTGGTCTGGTCGTCGGTGTAGGGTGCCCTCTGGAACCAGTCATTGCTGTAGGTCAAAGGCAATTCACCCGATCCTCCTGCAAACCTCGATTCGATGAACACCGCGCCCGGGGTATTTCCCATATTCACCCCACCACCCCACTGGGCACAGGAAAATTCATAGGCAGCACCTGGATTCTCTGTCGAAGAAAAGGTCGTCGCCGAGCCAACCTTCCACCTCCGCTCATCACCAATAACCACATTCGGATCAAAGCCAGGAACAAGTTCCGTCGTAATTCTCGAACCAGCACTGCTGTTAATGGTTTCCTTCATAGAGAAAACCTTTAGTTCGCCGGGTTGGAAAACGATGTCGCCGGATCCCCCGGATGTGAGTAATGCGAGGAAGTTTCTGGCCTCAAAGTAACTGTTCTGCGCCTTATACTGACCGTTCAGATAGAATCTCGAGTTAGTTGGCCACATTCTGTAACCCTTGCTGGAAATCGACATTTTGCCCGAAGGAACGACAAGCTCGGTATTGTAAGGGTTCCAATAAGTGAAAACCGGGCTGTAATATTGGAGACAATTGTATTTACCTCCGCCAGCTGGCTTGGCCACCAAACTGTAAACCAAGGTCAGCTTCGCGAGAATCGGTGTGCGCCAATAATTGTTCGATCCATTCCACCGGGGATTTGTGACCTTACATGAGCTTGAACTCGCGTAATCCGCAGACGGCTTGCTCCCTTTCCAATTCAAAACTCCACCAGCACCTTGTTCAGTGGGGGTCGCATCGCTGCTAGAGCGATACATGCGGTAGAAATGACGCATGTTTGTCCATGACGCAAACTGCCGGGTAGGGATCGCTGGCCTCTTAGCTACCAGCTCAGAACTCATTGGTCGGATCGAAGGTTCGCGGATATCCGCCGGATTGAATTTATATTGCGTCGGCAGGCTGCTGTTCGGCTTTTCAAATAACAGACTAAGATCCTTCTTGAGCCGGCCCGAGCGCACACTCGCAATCACACCCTGACTATACGAGGTGACATCGAAAAAATAACCACGCACGTCATTCCTAGCCGCTCCAGCTGGGGTAAGCGTGCTCCGCGTGATCAGTCGGTCGGCATCCCAAGTTGCCGAGTCTATGATTTCGAGACCATCCAACTCACCAACACCGACTTCAGGGGTATCACCCTGCGCTGTCTCCCATTCAGATGCAGAGAGGTTACGCGACTGATTACCGAGTGTCACCTTGGCGCGATGGTTTTCAGGCCCGATCCACCAGGCATGCCTACCGTTTTCTCCTACATCTAACAAATACGCACTGGTGACT
>JBGCEU010000128.1:0-3936 GCA_045106535.1 Akkermansiaceae bacterium
GAGACCAGAGACCCGAAGCAAGACGGAAAACAAAACAATGATACAGGAAATCGTTTTTTCACCTGCGCTTCATCATGATTTCACATTGTTCTTTCATGCTCCAAACATGGAACAAAACGATATCACCATCATCGGAGCGGGGTTTGCAGGCCTTGCTTGCGCGAGAAATGCTGCCAAGCAGGGTATGAAGACAACGGTGCTGGAGCGCAAGCCTGACCCGGGTGCTAACATTAGAACCACTGGAATTCTGGTCAAGGAAGCTGCTGACTTGTTAAAGCTTCCTCCCCACCTCGGAAAAGAGATTAGCGGTGTCAGACTGTATTCGCCCAATGGCAAATGGATCGACCTTGCCTCTCCCGGATACTCATTCGTGGCAACGGATACCCCAGGCATGATGCGCTGGCTCGCAGGACGAACCCAATCCGCTGGTGCTGAAATCCGCTACTCGCAGAACGCCTCAAGATTTTGCCGTGTTAATCAAAACATCACTCTTCCCGATGTCGGGCTGAACACGCGCTATCTAGTAGGATGCGATGGCGCACGCTCAAACGTCGCGAGGTCATTCGGCATGAGTCAAAACACTGACTACCTCATGGGTGCCGAAACCGAATACGAGGGCATCCGCGATCTTGACCCTGATAGACTACACGTTTTTCTCGATTCCAAACTGGCACCCGGCTACATCGGCTGGATTGTTCCGGGTGTGGGTATCAGCCAAGTCGGAATCGCTGTTAGAAAATCACACCGACCTAACCTCGTGGCGTTTGAAGCTAAAATGAAAAAGCTATTTGACTTCAGCCAAGCCAAGGTCGTGGGTAGACGCGGCGGGCTCATCCCCTGCGGTGGCGTGGTCAAAAACTGGCACACAGACCAAGTGATGCTGCTTGGTGACGCCGCCGGTATGGTATCGCCACTCACAGCTGGTGGCATCTACCCCTCACTCGAGATCGGCGGGGAGGCGGGGCTTGCTATCAGCCGTCACCTCCAAGGTGAGCTCAACAATCCAGCAGAAGCTTTTTCTGATAAAGTCCCCCGCTACGGCACGAAGCGCGTAATGCGCTGGTCGATGGATCACATCGCGCCACCGAACCTGCTCTATGACCTAGCCCTCGGAAATCCGCTATTCCAACGCATCGCCCAAGTTCTTTTTTTCCACCACCGTGGACTCTTTTGCTCAGAAGCGTGGAAGGAAATTCTGCACATGGGAAAGACCACGCGCGGAATGGCAGGGTAAAAAACAGTCCGACCGACAACTTCAATTAACGACTGCCATCAAATCGGTAGTGACCGATCATCTGGTATTCGAACAGCTGGTTATCCCACTTCGGGCCAGAGCCGATGTTGTGCACGATCCATTTTTCATCGCGGCGGTCACCAGGGCCGGGCACTACAACTCCGATATGGGTGGCTCCGTGTGGCAATCGCCAAGCGACGACATCGCCGTATTCGAAAGTATCGGCATTGGCGCCTGACTCGGGGATTTCGATCTCGGTTCCGAATCTGCTGAAATAGCGCTGCAGGTTTGGCACGCGGCGGTGGTCGATGTTCGTGTCCGGCCCTTTAAGCCCCCAGATCTGCGGGTAGATACGGAAATTATCCTGCATGTCCTCGTGTACGAGCTGCTGGAGATCGATCCCCAGCGCGCGGTAGCTGCGGACCACTACGTCTGTGCAGACGCCTTTTCCTTCAGGCACATCACCCTTGGGGTAGGAAATCTTGTAGTAAGCGGGGTCATAGGTCACGTCCTCACGTGTGCGCTCAAGGGCTGCAGCGGCGAGTTCATTTCCGAAACTGCTGCCTTTGGCGAGCCAGGCAACGGTTTCCTCCACTTTCAGCTCAGTTGTGTCAGTCCTCTCGGCCCAAAGCTGGGTGATAAAAGGTTTTGCCACGAAGGTGACCACAACCACAACCAGTAGTATCATCAACCATCCACCCCCCCACGGCTTACGTGCTTTTTTTTGTGGTCTTGGGCCGATATATTCGATGTGGTTCATTTTGTGAAATCTTCTGAAAAGCTTATAAATTCAGCTATGGTCGCTGATTGTGAATGACTTATTCACAACATAGATAAGCCGCTGTGGCGAGGATTTTTCACGTAATCGGGTATTTTTTTCAATATTTTCAATGATCCGCCTGTTTTGGCTTTGGCAAAGCCGCCATCCGACTCCAGAATTGCCGCGCATGCTGATTGAGAAAAAACACCAACCGCTGCGCTGGGGCGCTCTAGATCTGGCACTCTTTGGGCTGGAAAAGGACTGGTATGGTGAGCCTCTCGAGGATCCAGCCGCGTTTGGACTGGCTATTGACCACGGCAGCCTCTGGTTCGTGGCAACTCGGCGCAAACCCGCCTCGATTCATCCCGATGCGAGACCCGAAAAGTTCACCCCTGAGCTTTGGAAATACGATGTCGCTGAGTTCTTTGTCTCACACCCAGAGTCTGGAAGGTATCTGGAGTTTAATCTGGCACCAAACGGCGCATGGTGGAGTGCGGAGTTCACCGCGCCTCGTGTCCGCGCCGATAAGAACGATGTGGAAATACCGGGAGTAAAAACATTTTCTGACCTAACACCCGACGGCACTTGGCTGGCGGCGGCGGCGATACCACTGGATATTCTTCAAGCTCGACTAGACTTTGGCGAGTCCTCGCGTATGAATGTCACGATGATCGTCGATTCACCCGAGCAGCGTTTCCTAACAGCTACACCTGCGCCGACGGGCGAACCTGACTTTCATCTTCCGGAGCTTCTCCAATCTGTTCGCATCCACGATGGCGGACTCACATTTCACGAAACACAAAATTAATCACCCAACCTAACAACATGAGCACCACTACACACAAGATCGCCTTCGTCGGCGTAGGGCGCATGGGAGCCAACATGGCCCGCCGCCTGAACGACTGCGGACACACCATCACCGCCGTCTATGATGTCTATGCCGAAGCCGCAAAAAAACTCGCCGAGGAACTCGGATGCACCGCCGCCAGCACGCTAGCAGAAACCACTCAAGATGCAGAGATTGTCATCACGGTAGTCACCGATGACGACTCAATGCGTGAGATTTTCCTCAATGAGGATGATAACCTGTTAGTCAACGCAAGCGGCAAGACCTTTATCAACTGCGCAACGGTATCTCCTGATGTGCATGTTGAGATGGAAAAGGCCGCGGAGCTTGTGGGAGCCGTTTCTCTCGAAGCTTGTATGGCATCAAGCATTAGCCAGGCACGTGAGGGCAGCCTCTACCTGATGATCGGAGGTAGCGAAAATGGGTTCAACGCCTGCCGTGGCGTGCTTGACCAGCTTTCCACGAATCTACGTTACATTGGCCCTGCTGGTGAAGCAGCCAAGGTTAAGGCACTCGTAAATATGGTGATGAATATCAACACCGCCGCCCTTGCTGAGGGTCTTGGCTTGGGCGACGCACTCGGGCTTGATCTCGGAATGCTCTGTGAAGTCTTTTCCCAGACAGGCGCGAACTCACGCGTGCTGGAAACCGACTCCGAAGACATGATCGACCGCGATCACGAGTGCTGGTTCTCCGCCGCGCATGCCGCCAAGGACAGCGGCATCGCCAATGCTCTTGGCAAGGAGGAAGGGATCAGCCTCCCGCTGTCTGAGGCTACGGAAAGCCAATACAGAAAAATGATGGCGCTCGGCATTGGTGAGCTCGATAAATCCGGCGTCGCCGAACTCACATTCAAAGGAAGGACTTCCTAAAAATGACCCCTATCAAAAATCAAAACAGGGAGTTGCTGGACACCGAGCTTCACGATGCAGACCGCGATGACCGCTTGGTCATACTTGGCCACGGGGTAACTGGAGACAAGGATCGCCCGCTCATTTTCTGGCTCGCACGGGCACTACAGGAAAAAGGCTACCCTGCCCTACGCATGTCATTTTCTGGAAATGGCGACTCTGAAGGTGCATTCGAAAAAAGCAC
>JBGCEU010000129.1:0-3800 GCA_045106535.1 Akkermansiaceae bacterium
GGATACAGGCGCAATGATACCATCTCAGAAAAAACTGAACAAAAACAAATAAGCATGAAATAGATGAAGAGCTGTTTGTGCTTCAATTCGCACCTTATGGGCTGCAATCCGCAACCAGGAGGGCACCCCAGAAGCAGCTCATCCAATGATTAATCGATTTCCGCCAGATACTCTCTTTTGATTGAATTCATACCCTACAAACGGAGGGTATACGAACGGCTAAAAATGGTGTTACTCTTCAATGAAGGCAGCAAATTGTCATCAAATTAAGTAAGACGAAAAGAAAATCACAATGAAAACCACAATGAAAACCACAATGAAAACTACTGTTACTCTGCTTGCGATCAGTGCTCTGACAGCAACCTCCAACGCTGCGACCCTCTACCATGCAATTGGGCCTGTTAGCAATTCAAGCAATTCACTAACCGCAGGAAGCCCTACCAATTGGGTGGACATCGTTGGCTCTACTCTTTCAGTTGATGACGGATCAGGTGTCACTTTTGACTACACTGCAACCCTATCTGGTGCTGATATTATAACTCTCACCCAACTAAGAAATGGCACTGTTAACTTCTCACAAGGAGATGTGTTCTCTGTAACAATTGCCATTTCAAATGTCGCAGGCGGAACTGTTAATTTTGATGGTTTCACCTACATCGATGCTGGCCAGACAGATAATAACTCTCGGAGAGAAGGTTTTAGCATCGATGGTACCGACTATGTTCGTAACGCGGACTACAATCTTTTAGGCGTTTCTGGTGCTGTCGTTGGCACAGAAATCGGCGCTAATGGAGTAAATATTAGTCCTGCGGTTTTCGCCGGAGACGGAACAGGAGGAATATTCACAGCAACTGCTATCGCAGGTATCCAAGCTGGGGGATCAGCTAATGGTGTTCGTCTGGATGGCCTTGAGTGGAGCTTTACCACTGCAGTTCCCGAGCCATCCTCAACAGCCTTGCTAGGCCTTGGTGGTTTGGCGCTCATCCTGCGCCGTCGCAAGTAGGCACTTAGATAACTACCTTCTTATTGTTTAAAGAGGCGATCGGCTTTGCCCGGTCGCCTTTTTTTAAATGATATTCAAATTGATATGGAGGCGTTATTGAAAGCTCTCCTAATATACATCATTTTGACGGTGAAGGAATCCGTAATTTTCATTTATCCGGTGGGCTAGGGTATATTCCGGTGAAGTCACTCCATCACAAGTGCAAGCTCCTTCTAGACGGAAAGCCGATGAATCAGAGTGTTCACAGAAATGATTTTTGGCAGACCACGGATGATCCAGTGAAACAACCTTGGCATCATACCTACAATATTACTGCTCCAGCTGACCCTACATTTAAGACACAGATCCAACTCATTTATTCATGAAATATATACTCTTATTCTCGCTGATGACCTGCATGGCTTCCGCGAAAGAAAAACCGAACATATTGTTTATCTTCGCCGATGATTGGGGGTGGGGGGACCTGAGCTGTCATGGTCACCCGTATGTAAAAACTCCAAACATCGATAAACTGGCTGCCACGGGAACCGACTTTCACAAGTTTACCGTTGCCAGTGGTGTCTGCTCACCGAGTCGGGCGGCGGTGATGACCGGACATTTTCCTGCTCGTTACAAAATCGACGGACACTTTGCCTGGGTTCCGAGTAATGCCAAACGCGGTATGCCCGACTGGTTGAGTCCGGATGCGCCATTGCTACCTCGTATGCTTCAGAAAGCGGGATACGCGACGGCGCACTTTGGGAAGTGGCACTTATCAAACAACATGATTCCAGATTCACCTTTGCCTGGAGAGTATGGGTATGATGAATACGGTGCGTTCAACTGCGCTGGCGAACAAATGCCCGTGCACGAGGATGCTCGTAACGCGATTTCATTCATCGAGAAAAGTAATGCATCAGGAAAGCCTTTCTTTATCAACCTATGGATACATGAGCCCCACACGCCATTTCATACGGTTCCAAAATATCGCTGGCGATTCCGTGACCTTGATGAGGCTGATAACATATACGCCTCTGTGCTATCGCATGCGGATGATCGAATAGGCGAGGTGCTGGATTGTTTGGACCGACTTAAGTTAACTGATAATACGCTTGTCGTTTTTACATCTGACAACGGCCCTGCGAGAGCGTCAAGACCTACCGAGTTGGCTTTGATGCATGACACCGCCACCGGGGCTGGTTACGGAATTGGAGGATCCAAAGGTATTACCGGAGGTCGAAAAGGTTATAAAGGAGCACTCTTTGAAGGAGGCATAGGTGTCCCGTTTATCGCACGTTGGCCAGGGCAAATCCCCGAGGGGAAAACAGACAATACCTCGTTGATCTCCGCAGTGGATTTATTACCTACGCTCTGTGAAATTGCTGAGGCGGCCCTGCCAGCCGACTACCAACCAGACGGCTTGAGCCAAGTCACTACATTGAAAGGGAAAGCGAAATCAAAGCGTGAAAAACCATTGTTTTGGAAAATAGATGCTGCGTGGCCTGCTGCCAAGAATCGACCAGACCATTGGGTGGCCTATGCCATTGTGGATCAACAGTGGAAGATGGTGACTAATAAAAATTCTGATTTCATCGAGCTCTACAACATCGCCGCTGATCCCTACGAGAAAAAGGATCTAAAAGCAGGGAACCCGGACGTCGTTGTCCGCATGATTAAGATGCTTGCCGACTGGAAAGCCACTCTGCCATCTGAGCCAGATGAGACGTGTTTTTCCAAAGAGCGTAAACAATAGGGAATCTCCAGTAACCTATTCGTTGATTAAGATGCCCTGACATCCTGAGATGTTATAAAAGACGGGCATGAATTTTCGAAATTAGTTCCCGTAAGTGAGATCGACGGCGGCAATCAGCCATGGATTACTACATCGATCCTTGCTTGGACACATGTTTTTGAGTGCATGAAAATAGCTTTATACCTTGGCTATAGAAGCTCGGCGCAGGATGCTTGCTACTGAGGTTACTCATCCAATTTGATGTCAGCACGCATGAAAAACTTAGTGTGCGCTGGGTCTTCTATAGGAATGGTTAACTTATAGTTAACTGACTCGAATTCGGTGTCAATCGAAGTTGGGGCGGAAGCCACAATGGAGTCCGTGAACCAATCTTTAAGGTTCGAACTGCGTTCAATGGTGTAAAGCAGTCCCCGGGCGGCGGCATCTTTCCTCCTGACAATAGTTAGGGAGAGAAAAGTATTTGATGTATCGTCAATGATTTGAAGTTCTCCCTGTGGTTTTGTGTAGCTGGTAGTTGCTCCTCCAGTGGCATACTCCATTAAGTTAGATACTACGTCACCGTCGATATCAGTTTCGGGTGCCACGTAGGATCCATGTTCTTCGCTCACCCATTCAGCATAATAGGCAAGAGAGTTTTGGAAGTTAAAGGAGGTGTCGAGGAAGGTTTTGATGTTGCCGTCATCAGCTATCATACGTAGATCGTAGGCTCCTTGTGTGGGTGATCCTGAAATGATGTTTCCAGTAATGGTAAGAGCTGAAGTATTAAGCTCGATCCATGATTCGCTAAGCGGGCCTGCGACAGGATAACCGTCGGAATCGGTAACGCTTGGTGTTAGTGTGTAGGGCAGGGTGCCGGTTGTCGTATAGGGTTCGGCGTGCGTGATGTCAGGGCCGATGTTGTTGGCAAGATTCCCATGGTTTGCACTACCTACTTCTACGAAGAGTTCTTGATGACCAGCATTGCCATCGGAATCAGTCACTGCCAGATTGAGAATGTATGAGCCGTCCTGATCGAAGGTGACGGTGGTGTTTCCCGTGTTGGTCGATGAGAACGTAGCCATACCT
>JBGCEU010000013.1:0-7866 GCA_045106535.1 Akkermansiaceae bacterium
GTGCCCGAGCCATCAAGTGCCCTCATGGTAATGCTCAGCTCAATTTCCCTGTTGCGCAGAAAACGGTAATCGCATTCGAGCAAATATACTTCTAGCCCCGGCAGGAATTTTCCGCCGGAGTTATTATTTGTTTTTCTTGAAGGACTGGATGATCTTCATGCTGTCGGTGCGTGATTGGTCGGACGCGCTGTTAGGTAGCGTGGCCTGAAGGATGAATACCCGGTCCTTGCAGTCGATCGCGACTAGAAAATACCCCATCTTGGTATCACCGTTTTGAGCAAATATCCTTGAGAAGACGGCCTTTTTTCCATCAATACCGCCCTCCGTGGTTTTAGGTTCGTCGAGGAACTTCATGCCTTTTTTCATGCCTTCGATCATCGCGTTGAGCGTGGCTTTTAGATCGGCACGTGAATTTTTGGGAAGTGCCAGCTTGGCAACCGCAAACGAGGCATCACCTTGTGCAGACACACGGTAAACAAGCGCATTCTTGTCAGGGCTGTCTTCCTTTTTCCATCCTTCTGGAAAATCGACTGAGTAATCAGTATCAAAAGTGACCTTCTCGGCCATTAGGGGAAGTGCTAGAATCAGGAAACAGATAAAAGTTCGCATAACCTCTGCATGCTAGCATACTCGCGCAGCATGGCAATGTATCTAAGGTTTAGTTTTTGAAGATGCTGAAGTATCCTCACTTTTTCGGTTGATAGTGATCGTCAATCAACGGATTATTTAAACATCCCATGAAAGCTGGAAACAAAACCTCACCGAAGGGTGACGACTTTAGAAATTCACCGCCGGTTGATCAGGTCGGTATCGCTGAGCGTGCGGCACGTTTTACCACGCGTAGTATTAAGACCGAAACCAAGCGGGCGGGACTGAATATGGTGCTCAATATGATCGATCTCACGACACTTGAAGGAGCCGATACGCCAAACAAGGTGCGTCAGCTCTGTTACAAGGCGGAGCACCTTCACGATTCCATCCCGGGGCTTCCCTCCACAGCAGCGGTCTGTGTCTATCCACCTTTCGTAAAAACTGCACGTGAAGCACTGGGCGATAAGTCACCGGTCAAGATCGCATCGGTGGCGACATATTTTCCGTCAGGCCAAACCACGTTGGAAAGCAAGCTTGAGGAAACCAAACTTGCTGTCTCCGATGGCGCGGATGAGATCGACATGGTAATCTCCCGCGGCAAATTCCTCTCTGGCGACTACAATTACGTTTTCGATGAAATCGCTGCGGTTAAAGAAGCCTGCGGAAAAGCGCGCCTGAAAGTCATCCTCGAAACGGGTGAGCTAGCCACGCTGGACAACGTGCGCCGTGCGTCAGACATCGCGATCCATGCAGGAGGTGATTTTATCAAGACATCGACAGGAAAGATCGCCTCCGCCGCGACGATTCCCGTGACGCTCGTGATGCTGCTCGCCATCCGCGATCATTACTCCAAGACAGGCAAGATGGTCGGCATGAAACCCGCCGGTGGCATTTCCAAATCAAAGCTCGCGCTGCATTACCTCGTAATGGTCAAGGAGACTCTTGGTGAGCAGTGGCTGACTAACAAATGGTTCCGATTCGGAGCCAGCAGCCTCGCAAACGATGTTCTCATGCAGGTTGCCAAACTCGAAAGCGGCCACTACCAGGCAGCTCAATACTTTTCCAAAGACTAACACTTTTAAATCCGAAACACATGGCTAAGAAAAATGCATCACCGGACTGGGATTACGCGCCCGCGCCGGAAACTACAGCGGTCAATATTTCCAAGCGGTATGATCACTTCATCAATGGCAAGTGGTTTAAGCCGAGTAACAAAAAATATTTTGCCACCACAAATCCGGCCACAGGTAAAAAATTATCCGAGGTCGCCGACGGCAGTAAAAAGGACGTGGACGCAGCCGTCAAAGCCGCACGTGCAGCCTACAATGGTGCGTGGGGAAAAATGAGTGGCCGTGAGCGCGGAAAGTACATCTACCGCATCGCCCGACTCATCCAAGAGCGCGCGCGTGAGTTTGCCATCATCGAAACCATGGACGGCGGCAAGCCGATCCGAGAGTCGCGTGACATTGATATCCCGCTCGCCGCCAATCACTTTTTCTACAACGCAGGGTGGGCGGATAAGCTGGAGTATGCTTTTCCTAACATGCCGGTGAAATCGCTCGGTGTGGCCGGACAAGTTATCCCATGGAACTTTCCGTTCCTCATGGCGGCATGGAAAATTGCACCCGCACTCGCGACGGGAAATACGGTTGTGCTCAAGCCCGCCGAAACAACTCCACTAACAGCTCTGAAACTTGCCGAGGTCATCGCCGATGCCGGATTACCCGATGGCGTGGTCAACATCGTCACCGGAGCGGGGGAGACAGGTGCCGCCATCGTGAATCACCCCGACGTCGATAAGGTGGCATTCACCGGATCGACGAATGTTGGAAAATTGATTCAGAAATCCGTCGCTGGGACGGAAAAGAAAATCACCCTCGAGCTAGGCGGAAAAGCGGCGAACATCATTCTCGAAGACGCACCAATCGACCAAGCGGTCGAGGGCGTAGTCAACGGCATCTACTTCAACCAAGGTCATGTCTGCTGCGCAGGCTCACGACTTTTTGTGCAGGAAAATGTTTATGATGAAGTCATGTGGAAGCTCAAGCAGCGCATGGACACCCTCGTCATAGGTGATCCGCTCGATAAGAATACGGACGTTGGGGCGATCAATTCTAGAGAGCAGCTCAGAACCATTAAGCACTACATTAAGGAGGGGCTCAAAGGCGGTGCCGAAATCTATCAGCCCGAATGTGAACTTCCTACCAAAGGCTACTGGTGCCCGCCGACGGTTTTCACCAACGTCGCGCAGTCGTCCATCATCGCGCAGGAGGAAATCTTTGGCCCCGTGCTTGCCGTGCAAACATTCCGCACCGTGCCCGAGGTGATCGAGAAAGCCAACAACACGCCATATGGCCTCTCAGCCGGCGTATGGTGCGATAAAGGCTCTCGGCTTTTCCAGGTCTCCGGAGCACTCCATGCCGGCGTCGTGTGGGGCAACACCTTCAACAAATTCGACCCCACCTCACCCTTCGGCGGCTTCAAGGAAAGCGGCTACGGTCGCGAAGGCGGCCTGCACGGACTGGGTGCCTACCTTGATCTTTCAATCTAATAATCCATTGAGACAGAATTAACAAAATTTTGCAGAATTATTAACATGGCACAACCAGAGGTCGATACACAACCCAAGCAATTCTGAAAAATTCTGTCTAAAAAACCACTCAACCATGAAACGCATTGAAGTTTTGAAAACCTATAAACTCTACATCGGCGGCAAATTCCCACGCACGGAATCTGGTCGTTACTATCAACCGGAAGGGCGCGGAGGAAAAGCCCTTGGCAATATCTGCCAAAGCTCCCGCAAAGATTTCCGTAACGCAGTAGTCGCCGCCCGTGCTGCCACTGGCTGGGGGAAACGTGATCCGTTTAACCGCAGCCAGATCCTCTATCGCATCGCCGAGATGCTCGAAGGCCGTGCCGCTCAGTTTGAAGCCGAGCTGAAACAACAAGGCAGCACCGCCGCAGCAGCACGCAAGGAAGTGGAGACCGCCATCGATCAGTGCATCTACTACGCCGGGTGGTGCGATAAGTACCAGCAGACGTTTTCCTCGGTGAACCCAGTAGCTAGCGCGCACTTTAACTTTTCTGTTTACCAACCAATGGGTGTGGTCGCAGCACTCGCACCGGAGAAATCGGCACTCGCAGGCCTGTTGGGAACTGTCCTTCCTATCATCGCCGGAGGAAATGTATGCGTGGTTCTTGCATCCGAAAGCAAACCGCTCTGTGCCATCACACTGGCAGAAGTCCTCGCCACCTCCGATCTCCCCGGCGGAGTGATCAACATCCTCACCGGCAATCGTGATGAATTGTTAGAACACATTAGCACCCACATGGACGTCAACGCGGTCGTCGCATCCGATCTCACGGACACCCACAAGGCAACAATCAAGGAGAACGCCACTCACAATCTTAAGCGCGTGATCTTGCGTAAAGATGACCCCGCGAGATCCGAATCGCCCTACCCAATCCTCGCCACCCAGGAAATCAAGACCACCTGGCACCCAGTTGAGTCAGGCATTGCTGCTGGGAGTGCTTATTAGAACTTATAGTCCAGCTGACTCCCAGATAGCAGCATAATCACCTAGCATGCTCTTTCATGCTATCCGATTACAAAGTCGCGGATTCTAAGGGGGTTAGTGCACTGGCTTGTTTAGCCTATTTCCGGCGCATACCGTATGACACCTTTCTCCGGTGGTGTCGCACAACCATGATCTGAACAAAACCCACATGTTCTTCAAAGATAACGTGAAAAGGGAACTTCTTAAGGTTCCGTCGTCTCATCTTGGGGAAATTTGGATCAGGATGTTGCCCGGGATATTTCCGGATCATTTCGAGGGCGGATTCGAGATCAGCCCAAAATAGCTCCTCAACCTTCTCAGAGATCTCGGCATGATTACGCGCAATCTCCCGAACATCTTCGACGGCGAGTCGATGGTATATGAGCTCCATTTAAGCTCTCCCACATGCCTGCAAGAATTCATTGTGAGTAAGCCCCTTCTCCTCACCCGAATCAAATTCGGCGGCTCTGCGGAGCACCTCTTCATCCTCGACCCAGTAATGCACCTCATCCAGACCTTCCAAGATGAAGGTGGCGATTTCCGCACGATCCTTGGATGGAAGGCTTGCGACGGCATCCTGAATTTCAGTGACCGTTGTCATGTTCTACGACATACCATAGAATGGTGATATTGCAATATTTTCATTGCCCAACGTCAAGCATTAGGAAAGGACGACTTGAAAGTAAGCACTCGATGCAGGACAGGGGTTGAAACTTCGGTGAATCATTCGAGCTCAAGGGGAGTTAGCCGTTGCTCTCCATGCGCTTGCTAGGTTTCTTTATTTCGAGTAATAATTGATGAACTGATAGGCCTTCCGGCCATACGAAACAAACAATTGAAGGTTCACGAAAGATTGTTCACGTTCGATTATTTTTCCGCTTGGATGGCCAGATTCGTTTCGGAATCCACGTATCAGCGATTGAATACCAAGGAAATGAGTGTCAAAGTCCTCTACAAGCTCACGTGGAACAGATTTCTTGTTTTGCTCAAAGATGTTTTTGAACTTATTGATTTTACGAAGAATGCCTCGTTCCTTACTAACAGAAGAGAAAGTTGCAGAATGTGTCTTACTCTGATTGATCGCCTCCATTAGAAGAAGGAAAGTGTGCTCGGTCGCAACTCCAAGCATCACGGTCGAAGCTAAGATGCAGCCTGATCGGAAAGCTTGGAGTGCCTCTTTTAGGTAGAGCAATGTTGTAGGATCGATATCCGGAATCTCTGCTTTGATCTGCCTCTCGAAGCCCGATACATCATGAAGAAAATACTCACCGCCGCCCTCCATAAGATGTCGGCCGCGTGTCGTGACTCGGAAAAACGGAAACTCCTTGTTGGAATCGTTCAGTCCGAGCGTGATCACACCGTCTCTAAATAGATCCCAGAAAACTTCGAGGAATAGATCAGCATCGGCATGATCCAACGATGAATCCGCTGGACACACACTAGGAGCGGGTTCGGGCTGCCCGTCACGATTTCGAAGAGCTTTCCCTACACCAATCTTGAGGTGAGCATACTGGTCTGCGTCGTATTGTGTTGTTACACGCTTTGCGAGCACGTCCAACGTGGCACTTCGGATTTCTTCGTAGCTGTGGGGCATCGCAATTTTTTTACCTGACAGTATTGTTAGTTAACTCGGGCAGCGGGAGCTTGTAGATGCTTAATTTCTTTGAATAATTAAGCATAGGGCTAATACCCATTTCAACTGTAAGGATTGTAGTTTGTTAGTTCGGAGCGAGGCAAGAGAAATACTGGGTAAGCTTGGTTGATTGATGCGCACGTCAAAAAGCATTTATCCCCAAATGTCAGCCTCTGCCCTTGAATCTGCCAAGACTTGGGTGCTAGTATCCTTCGCATGAGCAACATTTTCTCTGGAACGATTCCTGCACTGATGACCCCTTGCGATGCTGAGGGCAATCCTGACTTTGATGCCCTGGTCGCGACCGGGAAAGAGCTGATTGAGGCCGGTATGGCATCGGTCGTTTACTGTGGATCGATGGGTGACTGGCCGCTGCTGACCGATGAACAACGTCAGACGGGTGTGAAGGCACTGGTCGATGCTGGGATTAAGGTGATCGTTGGCACAGGTGCTCAGAATACTAAGATTGCGGCTGCCCACGCTGCCCACGCTCGTGAAGTGGGTGCGCATGGCCTGATGGTGATCCCTCGTGTGCTATCACGTGGAATTTCTCCTGCCGCCCAGTATAATCATTTTACAGCCATTCTTGAGGCGGGCGGCCCTGACCTTCCGGCGGTGATTTACAATTCTCCCTACTATGGATTTGCCACTAAGGCGGATCTCTTTTTCAAACTGAATTCCGAATACCCTCAGCTAGTTGGCTTCAAGGAGTTCGGTGGTGCTGCTGATCTGACATACGCAGCAGAAAACATCACGACGGGTAACGACCAGCTCACTTTGATGGTGGGGGTTGATACTCAGGCATACCATGGATTTGTGAACTGCGGTGCAGGTGGAGCGATAACTGGCGTAGGAAACGCGCTGCCGAAAGAGGTTCTTCACATGGTTGACCTATGTCAACGCGCTGCCGCTGGAGACGCCACCGCTCGCCGCTATGCCAAGGAGCTTACGGAAGCTACCCACGTGCTCAATACTTTCGACGAAGGCCCCGACCTCGTGCTTTATTACAAGCATCTGATGGTGCTAGAAGGACACGATGCCTACGTTCACCAGATCAATGCCGATGATCAGCTAAGCCCTTCACAGAAAGCGCACCTCGAGGCACAGCACGCCCTGTTCCGTAGTTGGTGGAGTAGTTGGGAGGGTAAGGAGTATTAAGTTGCCAGCTAACAAATAAGATCAACAAAAAGCCAGCCCCCGAGAAGGAGGCTGGCTTTTTTGGTAGAGACGTTAAAACGGTGATTACACCTCGGCGCGAGTGATGTTTAACGGATTTGCATCCTTAAGTTCATCAGGCAAGAGGGCATCCGGGCAGTCCTGCCAGCAGACAGGGCGGCTGAAGCGGTAGATCGCCATGGTGCCGACCGAGGAGCTGCGGCCATCGGATGTTGCGGGGAAGGGGCCGCCGTGGACCATGCTGGCGCAGACTTCGACTCCTGTGGGGAAGCCGTTGAAAACGAGGCGGCCTGCGCTAGCTTCCATGAGTGCGGAAATGCCGGCGTGGCTTGCGAGTTCAGCATCTGTGCCGTGAACACTGGCGGTGAGCTGGCCACCGAGCGAGCCAAACAGCTGGGCGAGTTCGTCATCGCTTGTGTAGGTCACGATGAGTGTGGCGGGGCCAAAGACTTCTTCTGTTAGGTCGTCACTTGCAAGGAAAGTAGATGCCGTGGTTTGGAAAACATGGGGCACCGCTTGGTTCTGAGCGTCGCCGCAGCTGCCCGATGCGAGAAGCTCGACGTCGCTGTGGTTTTTTAAATGATCAAGACCTGAGCCATACGCCTGGCAGATTCCTGCGTTGAGCATGGCGGCACTTGAGCTTTCGTTGACGAGTTGTGTTAGTTTTCCTGTGATGTGGCTTGCGCAATCGGCATGGATAAATACGAGTCCGGGATTAGTGCAGAACTGGCCAACACCGAGTGTTAGGGAGCCAAACAGCCCCTCGCCGAGCGCGTCACCTTTTTCGGCAGCGACCTCTGGAAGAATAACAACCGGGTTGATAGCGCTCATTTCCGCGTAGACGGGAATTGGCTCGTCACGCGCGGCAGCGAGGTCCATCAGGGCGCGACCACCACCGTAGGAGCCGGT
>JBGCEU010000130.1:0-6194 GCA_045106535.1 Akkermansiaceae bacterium
CTTGCCAATTTTCTTACTGAGAATAGATGGGCGCACACGATTGAAGTGCTGTTTGAAAACAAAGACCGCTATAGCGAGGTCATCGTATGCGGCGAGGAGCAGTTTGCCGGTATGTGGGAGCTTTTTTGACTTCGTCAGCCCTTTGTAGGTATACCTCCCCCAGCGGTAATTGGCGGCGAGAACTTCGGAACGTATCTGAGTGATGTGAGCAGCACGCTTCGATACCAGTTTTTCCAGATATGCTAACTCAGCCAACGTGCGCGGGGAGGAATTCGCCGGTGGCGCGGGGACGGCAAATTTTTTCCGCCAGTCGGCTGGTAGAAATTGTGTCTTGTTCTTGCTGCGATCAAGGTATTTTTGCCCCCATTTTTGGGTGCTGGTGAATGTTAGCGCATCCAGCTGGGCATTGTTTTCCACTCCCGACAAGTGAATCGTATCATCCGCTGCCAGGATAGAGAGTGAAAACATGGCACAGGCAAAAATTAGACGCATCATAGAACCCAAATGTGGTCTCTCAGAAAACAAATGTCCCGCCAGAAAACTTCAATTTTCCATATAGCGCTTGCCCCGGTGCCGGGAATGCAGAATGCTCTGAGCTATGAGTGAAACACCCTCACCCAAGCTGATTAACCTGACGCTGCGCGACGGCCAGCAATCGACCTTGGATGCTGCCGACTGGATCTTCGAGCCGCGTGACTTTGCCAAGGTCATTGCGGCGTCCGCCCGTGCTGGCTTTGATGGTGCCGAGATCGCTGGCGGCCAGAGCTTCCAGATCGCCATTGGGCGCGGATATAATCCCTTCACGATACTTGGAGCCATCAGCCATGCCGTTAATACATCACCTGAGATCGATCACTTTGAATTGCAGATGCTTTTCCGTGGTGCTAATGCGCTGGGATTCCGCCACTACGATAAAGACGTCGTGGAGATCACACTCAAGGAGTTCATCAAACACGGCATCACCAAAATCCGCTTTTTCGATGCCCTTAATGACATCGATAACCTGGAGCTTCCGGATTCGGTCAAAGGTGTTAGCGGCGTCGTGCTCGAAGGTGCCATCTGCTTCTGCCACTACGCTGATGCTCCAGAGCGCTACACGGATGAGTATTTCTGCCGCTATGCCGAGTCGCTGCTTGATGCAGGCTACAATGCCATCGCCATCAAGGACATGTCCGGCCAGCTCACAGCGGAGCGCGTTTCTACACTTGTTCCTGCATTGCAGGCGATCCTTGAGCCAAAAAACATCCCTCTCACCTTGCACTGCCACTCGACGAATGCGGAGAAATCCCAGGCCGCCATCACCAAGGCTACGGAATACGGCATCCATGCTATCGAGACCTGCGAAGGCGTGATCGCCGGTGGCTCAGCACACCATGCACTGGAAACGGTTGCCCCGGATATGGTCAAGGATCAGGCGGCATATCGCCAGCTATCTAACATCATCAGTAGACTATGGGGGAGCCAGCCGGATCGTAAGGACATCGCCATCCCACAGGCGCTCAAGGAGCAGCTTTGTGCCGCAGGAGTTCCCGGTGGCGCCATGCCCTTCGTGATCCAGGATCTCAAGCAGCAGGAGTCTGCCATTCGCGCTAAATATCAGTCGTCTAACAACACCCCTGACGAAGACATCGATCTTTACGATTTTTCCACCATTGTGGATCTCTTTATCCGAGAGCTGAAACGTGTCTGTCAGGATGCGGGGCTCCCGCTGCTGGTGACACCCACGGCCGACATCTGCTGCAAGCAAGCAATCGCTAACCTCGCGATCAGTAATGACCCCTTCGCGGATACACTCGCCGACCGCTATCTGAACCGCAGTGGCCAGCCTAACCCAGACCCGCGCTACGCCAAGCTCATCCTCGGCTACTACGGCGACCTGAAATCATACGATGGTAATGGCAGCATCAATGGTGCCGCGCCTGAGGTCATCCAGTTTTTTGAAGCCAACAACGCCCAGCAGTTAGAAAAAACCGACGTCCATCCTTCCAAGCACGCCAATGGTGGTGATCTGCGTGAGGCTCAGCAGTCGGCATGGCAGCTGATCCAGAAATATGGAGCCGAGGCACTTTCCTACGCCACCTTCGATCAGCTCACGATTCTTTATGCGCTCAAACCAGCAAGTGCCATGCAATCAGCGGACCCGATCGCAAAAGCGGTCGATACCTACATCCAGCGTGCCGAACGCGCGAAGATCGACGGCCGTGGCCGCACCTTCCCCGGTTACAAAACCCTGATGCAGCCCGTCCTTGCCCAGCTCAGCTCCATGTTCGCTCTTAACACAATGTTAGAAGCTCAGGACATCCCCGATTTTAAGTTAGAAAAACTAGGGTCTAACCTCTGCAGCCAACTATTCGAGACCTACATCGACCTACCGATCTGGACAAGTGTCACAGCACTCAGGAATCACTTATCCAAGCTACTGTCATCCGAACACATCTCGCCTGAATTGTTAGAAGCCGTTGGTCATGTCAGTGAGAGCCTCACGGAGCTCGACGTTCGCCCAACTCGGCATAAAAAATCCAATGTCACCGACTCACTCGCACGCTTCCAACAATTAACCATTGCCGAGCTTTTCAACAGCCTCGCATTGATCCAAAGTTATATCAATGACGTCGCCAAGTATGCCACCCACCCAAAGCATTACGCCCAGCGCGTCATCACCATTGCCGATCTCCCGCGCCTCACCAAACCCGCAGCACCGGGCAAGAGTCCAAGCACCTGGGAAACGCTTCTTCAGCAGAGCCTAACAGGAAAATATCTACGTCTCGAAGCTGACTTCCAACGCCGCACAGAGAACTGGCAAGGCTGATAAAAGTTCACAAAGAACTCGATGCCGTCACATGCCAGCAGTCCCCCGAGCAAGCTGATGAATTTGACCAAGCAACGATCCTGCCTTGGATACCAACTTTCAGCAACGCCCTAACACAAGCAAGCAATCCGGTCTACCGTGCTCTTGGTAGTTTGCTGAGCCATTTAGCTGACTAACCACGTCCTGATGAGATCACCTCGTAAAACGTCGTTGGTTTTTGGCGTTCAACATGTTGCTCAGCGACATTTGCTAAGCGCAGGAGAAGATGCTCATCCCAGTGGCGTGTGATCGCCTGAATTCCGATGGGTAGTCCCGTTTCTGTGTATCCAGCGGGAAACGAGATGGCGGGAAGCCCGCAAAGGTTTCCGCAAACTACAAAGCGCATGATTTTTGTCAGCAGACATAAATCTGATTCACCGTAACTCTTGGTGCTCGGATCTAGATAAGGTGGAGCGCAGGCTGTGGTGGGTGTGATCACCGCATCGACCTCTGAGAGCACACGGTTCCACTCGCTCATTGCCTCGGTGCGGATACGCTGGGCGTGTTCATAGTCTTGACTAGAAAATGCACGACCCATGGCAAGATTGATTCGGGTGGCATGTGCGAAGTCCGTCCGGTGCTCCTCGTAGTGTGGCTCCATAGTAGCTGCCATTTCCGTAAGGATCGTGACGGCATGCGCTACCCGCGTTTCCTCAAGGCAAGCAATCGAGACTTCTTTGATGACCGCACCTGCGTTCTGCAAAATTTTCAGTGTTTCTCTGCAACGCTGCACGATCTCGGGATCCGCATCCTCAAACCACTGTCGGTAAATGCCGAGCGTGACGCCGCTTAGATCAAGGTTATGAAAATCGCGTAAGTGAATCGGCGACTGCTCGAGCGACATCGGATCTTTTGAATCCTGCCCAGAAGTAAGCGCGTAACCGATTGCCGTGTCCAAAGCCGTTGCGCCGATCGGCCCGATGTGACCGACACTCACGCACAGGGGCGCCTCGCCAAACGTGCTCACTCGTCCGAAGGTAGGTTTTAGACCGACTACCCCGCAGTGTGCGGCGGGCACCCTGATCGATCCTCCGCCGTCGGCTCCGATAGCCAGAGGAACCATACCGCTGCTGACCGATGCCGCACTACCCCCCGAAGATCCGCCGGCATCGTGGTCGAGATTATATGGATTACGGGCGAACCCGTGGATTGGGTTATTACCTGTGGGCGAGATTCCAATCTCAAACATGTTAGTTTTCCCAATCAAAATGGCACCAGCAGCGCGCAACCTTGCCACCAGTGTTGCGTCCTCACTTGCAGGCTCTTTTCCCAGAAACTTGGTGCCGACATGAGTTGTATAAGGTGTCATGTCGAGGTCGTCCTTGATGGAGACAGGCACACCTTCGAGAATACTGCGCGGTCTACCTTCTTCCAAAAACTTCGCGCTCTCCGAGGCTTGGCGTCGGATGTCTTTGGCCTCACTCTTGATGACAGCTCTGAGCGGGGGCTCAATTTTGTTAGACTCTTCTATTGCTAAAATAATTCTCTCGCCCACTTCCTCGGGCGAAATGCTTTTTTCATGATATGCTCGCGCGTAATCCGTAATTGAGGAAAAGCGAAATTGAGTCGAGTCGATTTCATTTTTTTCGGCTGCTACTTGTTCCGCTATTTCTTGAGGAGAAGTCTTAGAAACCTGAACATCCTGAGATTTGATGACGGGAAAATGAGTGGGCTCCGCTTGCGTTTGCCTTTTACGAAATCTATTCACACCAACACTCTTGAGCACACTAGGCATAAGCAACGGGCGAGTGAGAGGACTCTCCATGAGCACGGTAACTAGACGAAGAATCAGTCCTTTGAGCTTGGGTGCCTTAACTGGCTTAAGATCATACGCCATTAGTGAAATTCAGGGGGTAGGTGTGTATCATACGCAGCAGATGGATCTAGCGCAAGGCTTGCGCTAATGCCTTACCTTGTATGAGCGACACCCTCTGTTTTTGTTAGAGTCGAGCAATAGAGCGAGAAATGAGAGAACTTGCCCCTCCATGGACGATCATCTTTCCATTCATTACCCAAGACGAGTTGGTATTCCTTCCAGTTAGAAAAGTTGCCGCTGATCTGCTTGACGGCGATGGCTTTTCCGTCCATGAAAAAGCCCAACTTACCTGGCTCGTAGGTGATCGCGATACGGTGGAGCTTCCCTTTTTTAATCTGCCCAAGCTTCACCTCTGGCTTGGTTCCGTTCTCGCCAGTGGCAGTGGTACGCAAACGCAATACGAGCTGGTCTTTTTCTTGGCAGAGGGAGAAATTCCTCATGTAGCCATCCTGTGAGGAAGAAAAGATGCGGGCAGGCCCCGATTGATCGAGGCTTGAGGTTTCAAAGTGGAGCACAAGCGACCATTGCTGAGTTGCTTTGCATGATGCTACGAGCTTGCCGCTTAAACCTTCGACGGTGGTTCTGCCACCTATCAGAGAGAGGCTACCATCTTTTAGAATACCATTTCCGCCCTGTTGCTTGAGCTTGTAGCCGCGTGCGACCTGTTTGCCCCCGCGAAGCAATACGCTGGGTTTGGTGCAATCCCATGCTAACAGAAGTGATTCCGGTTTCTTTCCAACCTCCTGCGGTATAAGTCGATTAGGCTCCTCCACTGCGGGTATGCCCGCCTTGAATTTTAGGATCTTAGTGACTTCATTTTTAACTTCCAGTGCCTGCATTATTTTCCCGCCCTGCGTAAGTTTCTTTTGTAGCTTGTTCAGGAAGACAAGGTAGTTCCTCGTCGATTCTGATATAGCTTTGACTTTTAGAGCATCCGCTTTAGCTCGCGAGTCGGTGAATATTTTTCTTAGCTTAAGAACGGAGGTGTGGGTGCCCTCTGGGCTCTTAGCAGGGACAGATTCCTCTTTATTGAAGCGCTTCAACTCAGCTTTGGCAGCGATCAGGCCATCAAGGTTTCCTGCTTTTTGAAGTGCTATTACAGAATTCTTTAAAGCCGTGGTGTACTGCCTAGCCAATATTTCCATTTGATCAGCATGCAAGTCATTAGCCTTTGAAATGCGCAGCTCGTAATACTCTTTTTCAGGTGAGGCCGGGTGGCGCATTTCCTGAGCAACCGATAGACTGGACAGGGTAAAGCTGACTACGAAGAAAAGGAGCGTCGTGATGTTAGGGATGCCTTTCATGATAATTGCTGACTGTGGGCATCATTCCGAGTTCAGACGAGGCTGCCACCTACTCGGCAGCCGCACCGAGAAATATAGAGGTTACCTTACCAGAATCTCCGATGGTAAAAAGCATTCCACCGAAGACTGATCCTGCAACGAGTAGGTTCTTATCACCGCTCTTGTCCTCTCCTTCTCGTATCTCTTTTCCGTATAACTTCATGAGTTCAGCTCGAGTGGCACCGAT
>JBGCEU010000131.1:0-19762 GCA_045106535.1 Akkermansiaceae bacterium
GCGTAAGTTCGCGAGGATGGTGACGTGACGTCGTCGCACCATCCTCAAAGGCTCGATGAGCTGGTGACCGTCTTCCCCCCTGACATTACTGAGCATGACTACCAGAGCACGTCTCCGCTGTCTGGTGAGTAGGCGCTCCGCAGCCTCGGTGAAGTCACTGGGCGAGTTTGACGTTTCGTAATCGTAGAGGTGATTGAGAATGGTGGTCATCTGCTGCACTCCCTTCACGGGAGCGAGCCAGCGGTCTGATCCCCCCACGGCGATGATGCCTACGTGGTCGCCCTGACGGAGTGCGGTGTAGGCTAACAGAAGCATTGCATTCAGGCAGTGATCGAACTGCGGCACACCGCCATCAAGCGCACGCATGCGCCTGCCGCAATCGACAGCGAGGATCACCGTCTGGTCGCGCTGCTCTTGGTAATCGCGGGTGATGAGTTCGAGGCGTTTCGACGTCGCTTTCCAATCAACTTGAGACAGCATATCACCGAGCTGATACTCGCGCAGCTGATGAAACTCGCGGCTCAGACCGGTGCGATTTTTTTTGATAATGCCCATCTGCTCGGCGCGGTTCGCCATGGCTAACAAAGCGTAGCGTAACACCGGCTCGTAGTTAGGATACACACGGGTCGACTGCACCTCGCCGCCACGGGCGCGTTTTGACCAGAGAGTCAGAGGTGAAAAAATCCGCAGGTGTGCGCGGTCAAAATCTTTCATGCCTCGATCCGAGATAGTGACTGGGTAATCAACTCGCGTGAAGCCCTTGCCGGGCAGCTTTCCTCTCCACGGAAGCTCGCCACTGACGGCATCACTAGGAATTCCATCATAGCAGAGAACACGCAACGCCATCTTGGCGCGGTTCCGGATGGTGACAGGGACAAGCTGCTCCACACCCATGGCAAACCTGCCTGGGAGCTTACGTTCAATTTCCGGAGCAGGCAGCAGTAGCGTGGCGATAAAATCGACAAGAACAAAAACCGCGACAATCGCACCCGACCACAGCCACAGCGGCTGCCATGCAGGAATCAGACCCGCACAAAAACCAAGCACCGCCCAGGCAAGGGTGATGATGATTAGAATTCGGGTCGGCTGCATGAGAAATCCGGTATCAGGAGTCAGGAACTAGACGCGGGGAGCTTCAACTCCATTAACGATTCCAGCGAGGGCGTCATCGATTTTCTGGCCGCTAATAGCGAGTTCCGGGGCGAGCTGCACCCGGTGACGAAGGACGGGCTGGCTGGCGGATTTGATATCATCCGGAGTGACAAAATCTCTACCGTTCATCAGCGCGTAGGCTTTTCCCACCTGAATGAGGCTAATGGCTCCACGGGTTCCGGCACCTAGGCTGATGCCCTGCGCCTCTCGTGTAGCGCGGCAGATATTCACTGCGTAGCGCACCACCTCTGGCACGGCATTGATGGCAGCGCACTGCTGCTGAGCCTGTATAATGGTCTGTGGATCACAAACTTGCTCGACCGCTTTCGCATTCAGCCCCTTGGCTCCTGCGGCGGCGGTCACCTGGGTAACTACTTGCTCCTCGCTCGCCTGATCTGGGTAATCGATAATCACCTTCATGAGGAATCGATCTAACTGCGCTTCGGGAAGCGGGTAAGTTCCCTCCTGCTCGATTGGGTTTTGTGTAGCAAGCGTCATAAATGGTGGCTCCAGCTTCATGCTATCGCCATCGATGGTGACCTGCTGCTCCTGCATCACTTCTAACAATGCCGCCTGAGTCTTAGCAGGTGCCCGGTTGATTTCATCGGCTAACAGAAGATTGGTAAACACCGGCCCGCGACGCATTTGAAACGTCTGGCTCTTCATGTCAAAAAGCGTAAAGCCCGTGACATCCGTGGGCATGAGATCGGGAGTAAACTGAATCCGGCCGAACTGCCCACCAAAGGTATTTGCCAGTGCCAGCACAAGGTGCGTTTTCCCCAAACCAGGCTTACCTTCAAGAAGGACGTGACCACCGGAAAGCAGAGCCGCAAGCACTTGGCTGACGACGTGATCTTGGCCAAAAAACACCTTGCGGAGCTCGCCGTATATTTGCTGACACAGGACACCTGCCGAGGATGACTCCTGATTCGGCTCATGCTGTGGCGAGGATGACTCTGTGGGTTCTTGGTTTTCTTCCATCATGGTTTTGTTAGTTAATGTGTTGGTAAATTTGTTGTAGATTTCGGGTGACGCGCACCATCGTTCCAGGCTCGCGGATTTGCTCACGGGTCATCGCCTCAATGACTTGCTCGACGCTCAACCCGGTCGTTTCAGATAGCTGCTCAAAAATCCCTTCGTGATGTTCTCCGGAAATCAATGCAAGACGGCGATTAATATTGCGCCGCATTGCTCCGAGCATGGCATCATCGCGTTTGTTACGCCAGAGGAAGCGACCAATGCCACGCACCTGCCCCAGATATTCGCGCATGTTACTCTCTGGGAGGTCTTGAGTCGGCCCGAAACGCGGCAGGTTTTTCCAGAGCCAGAAAATTATGGCAACTCCCACAGCGATAACAGCCATCCAGAAGTATCGCCAAACCAGGGAAAAGAAACTCTCACCCGCACCATTGGTGAATACGATCATTCCTCCCGGGGAAATGTCGACCAAATCAATGAGTAGTTGGGCATGATCAGCCTGCCCGATAAACCGATTTCTTAACGGCCTAGCATCGCTGAGTATAGTCACCCTACCCGATCCGTAGACAAGACTTAGAAAGCGGTGTTTGCTTTCAGATGGCACATCCTCAGAGCCCATATCACCTGTAAATTGCACCTCATGGATCAGCCCCTTATCCGCCCAGTGGTGGAGCTTTAGTTTTTTTCCCGTGAACTGAAATTCAGAGACTTCAGAACCCAACAGAACACGATCTTCCTCGGACATAGCCTCCCAATCATCACGATCCATACCACTGAGCAACGTATTCTCGGGCTCAGTGTCCCATGACTCTACTTCGACGTTGAGCTCATCGAACAGATACTCAACTCCAGATGACTCATCATCGAACATCGACCAACCATGCGGGTCCATTTTAAAATCATTACCAGACTTCTCCCCTCCGCTGACCATGAATACCAAATGACCTCCCTGCTCAACCCACTGCATCAGGCGCTTGGCACGACCCATTGTGTTCAAGGATGAGGGAGCTAGAAAAACAGTCGAAGTGCTGTATCCTAACTCGCCAAGGCCACTGCGCTGTTCGACATCATAATCGTTCCTTTCAAGTAATCGAGTTGCCGCGAGAAACGCATTCGACCGAGCTTCGCCCTTGTAACCAGTCGTTCGACGTTTTTTCTCTGTCTCACCGCAACTTGAAAATACCAGAGCAGAAAAAACAGCGAACAAAATCAAAGCTGGGGTTCTCACTTGGTTCCCCTTTCCTTATTTGCATTTGCAAAGGGCCAGTCATCGCAGAGGTTCACCATGGTATGATCATCAGGCTGCTGCTTACCATAAGCTGTTAGTATCCACGCGTCGGTCAATCCAGAGAAATATCCCGCATAACGGGGATCGCCAAGCTCTTGCACGCGGCGCAAGCAGTCGCCTTCCGTATCGCTTTCCTCAATCGGGAGCTGAGCACGGTGCACAAACCACGCGATTGACCCACGATAAAGAAAACTGAGCGCGAGCTGGTAGTTTCCATCACGCCAGGCAGCACGCGCGGCTGAAGCCACATCGTCTGGTAGAGATTCAGGCGTCACGTTCATCCCCATGACCTCACGAGTTTTGGCAGCCTGCTGTTCTCGACCTGATCTACCACTAAACGAGAAAATATGGCGATTTTTCACAATCAACCACACCAAGGCTCCAATTACTACAGCCAAGATCACATAAAACAAGACGGTGCCCACCAATCCCATGAAATCGGGAATACCCATGCTATTGAACAACTTGCCCAACCAGCTCGCCGAACCGCCTCCAGTTTCTTTTGGCACGTCAATGATTCTGTGATGCACTGTAAAATCATCATCGGTTAGAATCTCAGCAGCTTCTGCTTTCGGCGTCTCGTCTGCTTGCACTTCCGGTGAAATAATTACCAGACTGAGTAACGCAGCAATGACGATACTTGAAACAGTACCTGTCACCTTACCCTCGCGTAGCTTGCGCAATCGTGAACCGAGGCGCTTGAAGGCCAGCTCAATATCCCAGCCCTCGGTCAGTGTCCGGCTATTCACATAAAGCGCGAAACCTGCACTGACGTAAAAAGGCTCCATCATCATGTATGAAAGTATCCGTACGATGGCAATTGCCCAGAGCAGCCCGTTAGATATCTCTGTCCAATCAGTGTATGATAGGAATTCCCATATTCCGGTTAGCCAGCGCTCGCTTACATCTTCTGGCGCCATCATGAACACCATCATAACCATACCCAGTCCAGCGACCAGCTCTAGCAAAAGACCTGCAAATGTAGCTGAGGTGGCACCCTCACCACCATTTCTTTCTAACAAATTAACTCGCTGTCGGTAGGCGGCACCGCGCAGCCCCTCCAGCTCAGAAACCGGCATACTAAGACAGCGCGACGGAGAAAACCGGCCTATCACAAGTGCAAACCAAAGACGACGCACCAGTAGTTTCGGCCACGCCTTCAGGACTTCCATCATCGTGGGCACTGCCCCAAAGAGCGCCCGACTAACCACCATTAGCGGCACGCGATCATAGATTGGCTTTAACCACCAGGTGCAGACAATGAACCAGAATGGGTGATTCCAGAGCAGAGCTGCCAGGAGAATCCACAAGGGAACAATGGTAATCAACCACGCTCTCCAGATCGTACCGATATGCCGGCACGCGAGTGCGCAGCCGAGATCGATCGACTCCCATGGCACACGCGGTCGAATTTCCGCCGTTACATCCTCAAGCTTCAACAGACCTCCTTTCTGTGACTGCCGACCTCACGGGAATACGACGCCCTGCCAGCCCAAGATAAAGAAAGCATACAATCCACATGACAATTCCCACAGTATATTTGACCATCGGCGGCAGTTCCTGCGCCGACCAGAACCCCTCAATAGCAGCTGCCACGAAGGTCATAATCGCAGCACCAAAAATCAGTGGCAACGACTGCTTTCCTGCATCCATGAGCGAGCGGCGAAGGGTTTTCCTGCCGCGGTTTAACAAGCCCAATCCGATCCTCATGCCCGCCATTCCAGCAATAACCATTGCTATCAGCTCAAAAGAAGAGTGCCCCGCCACAAAGGTGTAAAACGCCTCGGTACTACAAGCCACATGAATGTAAGCAACCACGGCACCAAAAAACACACCATTATAGATCAGGAAAAACAAAGTACCCAAACAGGCTAGGATACCCCCCGCATAGATACGGAAATCTATCCCGATATTGTTCCAGATGTACATGCAGAACATCATGAAATTCGAGCCATACTCGCTGCGAAGATTTGATATTTGATCATCTGAGCTGCCATACATCATATCGAGCTGTTCCATCATCTGAGTTCCGAGAACCGCCTCGACCCAGGTAAAATCAGGCCAGTAGAAACCCGCCATAGCGACACCCACCAGCGGCAGTATGAAAGCGATGGTGCATACGACTAACAGACGCCACTCGGCACGCACCGCCACTGGGAAATCGATCGCAACCAAGCGGAATAGCTTATCCCATGTGCCCCCTGCTCGTCTGTGAATCTGTTTATGCCCGCGAATTACAAGTTTGTTCAGGCGCTCATTCATCGGCACGCCATACATCCGGTGACGAGCCAGAGCGAGGTCTGTGCAAACTTGACGAAACATCGATGGCACTCGCGAAACATCCTGCCCTTGTTGCCCCATCTTCTCGAGTTCACCCAAAGTTTTTTCATACTCCGACCAGCGCTCGTTATTTTTTTCTTCAAATTCCTTTCCCTGCATCGCGAGTTCTCCTGATTAGTGTTTCTCTCCGAGCCAGTGAGCAGTCCCTAACAAGCGTGTCATGCCCGTTTGTCCAGTAGCACCGGTCAGCTCTTGCGCATGATCTGCCAATTCAACTCGACGTGCCTCTGACCACATACCGCCGCGCTCACGAAATGCCAGTAACGCTGCTTGCTCCTCTCGTGATAACGGAACTCCCGGAGGACGGCTTTCGATCACGGGAGGCAGGGACGCGAGGTGCATTTGTGGCAAGCGTTCGTATATGACAACTGTGTTTGCAAGTAGGTCACCTAGACGCTGGAAACGCTTATTCAACAAAGTGCTCAACAGACCCAATCCATAACTTGGGACAATGACCGGACCCAAAGCAACACCGGGCATGAGATCCGCGAAACGCAGCATGTTTCTTATAAATGACTGGCCGAAGGTGATCGGAGCCCCCGAAGTATCGACTACGCGCAAGCCCATCACTCGCTTGCCAGGTGACGCACCCCGTTTACCTGCTTCGAAAAAGATGTAGTAGAAAAATGACATCGCAAACATGATCAGCATGCTTATCCCAGAGGCGACCGTGATTCCAATGATCATCGCAAAAAGTAACACCAGGATATACGCCACGACACAGATTCCTATACGAATCAAAAAATCGAGCAGGTATGCTAGAACACGAACGTAGGGCCCTGCCATACGAAGATGGATCTCCACTCCTTCCGCAAGCTCGATGCTCTGAAGAGTATCTATGCGATCGGCTGGACGTGCGTTGAGAGTGGCCATCTGACAGAAAAATGCCCACGGCGCCAAGACTCGCCGCAGTTTGATGAAAAAACTATCAAGTCATCCTACGAGGTAAAGCGGTAATGCCACATACGTGCATAGTTTTTGACAAAAAAAAATGCCCCGCTACCTCGAAAGGCAGCAGGGCAATCACACAATAACAATAATACAAACAAATGGAATATTAGGAGCGCTTGCGACGCGTCAGGCAAGCGGTTAGGCCAAGTGCTAACAACGCGGCTGAGCTTGGCTCAGGAACCACACAGAAATGAAGACTATCGATCGCTCCACTTTCGATGTTGAAATCGATCGACTGAATATTAGTGAGCCCAAGCTTGCTGGCTTCAATACCAGAAAACTTGTTTGCAAAGTGATTACCGAACTCGACGCCACTTCCATGCGAAAGTAGCTCAGGAGCACGCCAGGTGGCGGTTTTTCCGGAAGAGTCTTTGAAAACTATACTCACGTCTGAGTTACTATTTTCGGGCGTGTCGTAGAGACTGAAACCTACTTCGTTGATATTAGTATTTGCAAAGACAACACCGATGGTGCCGCCTCGGGCTTCATCATCTGGGCTATCGACAAGACCATTTTGATCTCGATCAATCACGTTTTCAGCGATGATCAGAGCTTTACCAAGGCCTTTGACACCTTTGAGGTTTCCACCAACGAAAGTGCTTTCGAGATCAGGATCCGCTGTTCCAGAAGTGATGTCGGTATCGAATGTCAGCAATTGATCGTGGCTGCCTTTCGAATCGACAGTGAACGTCACACCTCCACCGAGGCTACCGTATTCATTGCCGGTAAATAGACTACCGTGATCAAGACCGACTGAGGACTCATCAAATGAGATTTCGTAGGCTGTCTGGGCTAGGCCAGTGCCCGAGAGCGCTGCTGTAAGCACAAGCAGCCCTATGGATTTAAGGGATGTATTTTTCATGTAAGGGGGGGTGAATTTGGAATTCGGCTGAATAATATTATAAAAATCAACTCGCGCAACCCGTTAATTTCAATTTTTTTAATTTATTTTGAGTTTCTTACTATCAATTTAGTTGTTATTCCAAGTTTTATGAATAAAACGACGAACGGAAATACCTTATTAACAATACTATTAACTTATTGTATTTAGGCGACTTATACAAATACCCGACTATAGAAAACGTTTAAAAAACGTAGCGATTATACAAAATCAACCAACCCCGCGAAAAACCCAAGAAAATGAGTGGAAATAGTCAATCAACCTCTCAATTTAGTTAATATAACTGAAATAACACTGCAAAAAGGCGATTCTACTGGCTCAAAAGAAGCTGATTTTAACCAAGTGTACTGACTCGATAAATCGTACACTTCACACCTTGGCTACCCTTACGCTCCACTCGCTCAACACGCGTTCCCAGTGCCTGCTCAATCATCCTTAACTCCACGGCGATCATCCCCGGGTACTTCAAATAGATACTGTGCAGCGGGTGGTGGTATTCTTCGATTACGAAACCCTCCTCCGGGGAATAATGACAGTGGCAAAAATGCCCCGCCTTCATTCGCGCATCCGCGAATCGTGTGGATTTTTCCACCAGAGACTTGCCAGCCGTGACTAACTTAGCCCATTCATCACGGCGCTGCTCGAAGTAGTGGTAGAGAAGCTTTTCAGGAGCTACCTCGCCAAAAGTCGTTTTTACACCATCCAACAAGTCGAGCACGAGTTTGGCTCCCCCGTCGGGAAACAGCGGGTCGCACTTTCGCGTCAGCTTATAGAGCTTTTGCGGTCGGCCCACCTCGATTCTGGGCACGCGCCATGTTTTTAAGTAACCCAGTCCGTCCAGCTTCACACAATGCTGCTTCACGCCCATGTAGCTCATTTCCAGTAGTTTTGCGAGATCTGGAATCGACAATCCACCGGAACGCTTCAACTCGCCAATGATACCGAGATAGCTCGGTTTGCATACATCACGCATCGCTTGGGAGAACACATCGGTATGTTAAGTGGAGGAATCCAGCACGCCAAAGCCCAAAATCACCTGAATGTCATTTTTTGACAAAACCTGAAATACCTCTACACTCGCGACAGATGTCCGACATCACATTCCAATCACATACACCCGGCTACTGGCCTCCTGCCGCCATGGAGCAGTGGGACGACCATGTCTGGCAACTCAAGAACAGGGTCACATCGCTAAGCGCACTTGAGGAGCATCTGGAACTAGCTGAAGAGGAACGCGCTGGCGTCCTGCTCTCCGGTAACAAGCTTGCCATGGCGATCACACCGCACTTTTTCAACCTGATTGATAAAGACGACCCGAACTGCCCGATCCGCCGGCAAGTCATCCCACGCATTGAGGAAACCCTGACTGATCCTGCTGAAATGTCCGACCCATGTGGCGAGGATTCACACATGCCAGTGCCGGGGCTTGTGCACCGCTATCCTGACCGTGTCCTGTTTCTGGTAACAGACCGCTGCGCCGCCTACTGCCGCTACTGCACGCGCAGCCGCGTGGTTTCCGGAGTGTCAGAGCAGAAGCTCGAAACCCAATGGGAAGCTGCATTCGACTATCTGGAAAAAACGCCGTCTGTCCGCGACGTGCTGATCTCTGGTGGGGACGCGCTTCTTTTCTCCGATGCTAAGTTAGAAAAACTGCTGTCCAGACTACACGCAATTCCACACATCCAGTTTGTTAGAATCGGATCGCGTATCCCCATTTTTCTCCCGCAGCGCATCACACCCGCGCTATGCGATATGCTCAAAAAATACCACCCGCTATTCATTTCTATCCACGCGAATCATCCGAAGGAGCTTACCAGTGAAGTCCGTGACGGCCTGGGCAGGCTCGCCGATGCCGGCATCGTCATGGGCAACCAGAGCGTGCTGCTCAACGGCGTGAATGACTCCGTGGAAATTCAGAAGGAACTCGTGCACAAGCTCCTCATGTGCCGCGTGCGCCCTTATTACCTTTACCAATGCGATCTGATCGAAGGCTCTGCTCACCTCAGGACAAGCATCCAGAAAGGCATTGATATCATCGAGGGACTGCGCGGCCACACCTCAGGCTACGCCATTCCCCAGTATGTGATCGATGGCCCCGGAGGTGGCGGCAAGATCCCCATCAATCCTGACTATGTCGTCAAGCATGACGACGGCGGAATCACCCTGCGCAATTACGAAGGGAAAAAATTCCACTACCCGGCAGCGAGCCAGACGCCGTCTATTATCGGCGGGGAATGACAACGGTGCTTGTTACTTTTACAGCGGTGCCAATATTTGCAATTTTCCTGACTGAAAAAACAGGCATCTCAATTCTGGACTCTGTAATAATGATGTTTTGAGCATCGGTGCGCGTCTCCATTTCAAGACTCGCGGGTTCATGTCTATTCTCTTTCAGAAATCTTCTCTTCTGCTCGGGCGTTAACCTGTGCGCCGCAATAGAGGACATCATCGTTTCATAATCCTGTTCGCCATGCCTCGCCAGCATTCGGTTCATGATTTTGTCCGTATTTGTCGCAAGCAAACGGGAATAGATGGTTTTCTGTAGCTTCACGTCGTCCAGCCGTGAGACGGCTCCTAACATTTCATCCGCATCGTGCCGTGACCACCCGACAAAGTAGGACGACGTAAGTGACTCTTTTGTTTTACCCTCCACTCCTGCAGAAAGTTCCGAGTAATCCTGGTGTAACTGATCCAGAGATCGCCCCTTCACCGGATGCGCCAGGAACTGACCTACCCGATACGCGTAATTTAACACCGGTTTCTCATCGAGAATCAGACGCGCCGTGTCATAGCTGTCATCCATGAAAGCACTCAAAATCTGATGCTCTGGGATATTCGCTAGCAAGCTACCCAAACTGGGCGGCGAATGCACTGATATTCATCCAAACTGAGGTGGGCACTTCTCCTGATACACCCGCCATGCCTCATCCGGGTCTTGGTGAAGCCCTGCGAGCAATGCCCTTGCAAACACAGAACTCGCAAGCCTTTTGTCTTTTTCCAATACTGGTAGCGACTCCAGCCATGCCACAGTTTCCCTGAAGTCATCTTTCGCGAGCAAGCTGACAAGCCCTGGCATGAGCTTGGACCGATTGGTTTGAAGTGACCACCAAGCGAGTCCATTTTCTAAAGATGAATGGTGTGCTCCTGACCGCTCCCTCACATAGACGCCCGCTGATTTTTGATGCAGCAGGTGCTCGAGTATTTTTTTAGCGCCCGCAGGCGATAGCTTTGAAAGATGGTATTGATAGTTCGCCTGTGACCACTCCACCACCTGCCCATCCACATGCTCTACATCTGCAGCAGCTAGCAGTGATGATACGGCTCTTTCACGCTGTGCTTCGGTGACCACATTTTCACGATTGCCACGAAAGGCTCGCGAGGAACGAGCCGAGTCAGGGTCAAAACGAACCTCGGCACGTTCGTTAACGTCGTCCGCCGAAATATCAGCATCAGTGATCCCACGACAAATCAAAATGGTTGCCCCAAGAAAACACGCTGCTCCCAAGTACTTAAGCATGACAAACCGAGTGAATCACTCACAGAGCATAAGTCCATGTCTGTTTTTGCAGAAAAACGATCATTTTTCACGCCTTGGCTTGACGTGATGGCAACTTTATGGCTTTTTCCGCGCACGCTTTTGCGTATGTGCACCCGTAGCTCAGCTGGATAGAGCGCCTGACTACGAATCAGGAGGCCAGGGGTTCGAATCCCTTCGGGTGTACCATTTATAAACCCCTCAGACTCAACGAGGGTCTACACCAAAGTTTGGGGACGAGGCATTTTTTTGATAGTTGATAATGAGGTTAGCCGCACTGAGCGATGACGCGTAGGCGGTAGTTTTCGAAGTTTCTAAAGCCGTATGCACGGCGCTGGATGAGTTTCATCTTCCGGAGGAAGCCCTCGGTAATTCCGTTGTTCTTGGCGAAGCGCCACATGCAGGCGATGGGTTCCTTCCAGTCGAGCAAGGTTCTGGCGAGTGTTTGCAAGTGGTGTATTTCGACTCCCCCTCGCCTCTCCTCAACAGGGAAAAGGCAACGAAAATTCTTCGCAAGCAAATCTGAAGCAACCCGTCACGGAAATAATTTAGCTGCGCTGGAGAAGGCCAATGCTCAGCTAATAAAAAAAATTCAGCCCAGAAATGGTTCAAGATGCCATTCATTACCATGAGATGTTCCAACTTTATGGACTTAAAGGCTTGAAGGAGGGGTGTGAATTCGCTCTGGCCCGACTCGAAGCTGAAAACAAATCCATCGACCTTGAAAAACTCCTTACAATCTTCAAGGATGAGCATTGGGACAACTGGAGCACACGTCACCGCTCTGGATGGAATACGCTCGTGTCACTTCTCCATAAATCACGTCACCTACCGCTTGTCACCCTAGACGCTCAATTTTGGAAAGATTGGTTAAAAACCAATACAAGGAAACGCTCGTGGTCATCTCGAAGCTACAACTCTTACATTGTTCGCCTCTCATCTGTATTCAATTACGCAGCTAACCACGACTACATCCAAGCCAACCCTTTCCTCAAAATCACGAAAAAGAAAATCGCAAAAGAAGAGAAATCAATCCTTACCCCAGCTCAGGTAAGATCTCTTTTATTCACAGCTTGGGAACATGACTTGGAAATGGTCCCTTATTTTGCCATTGGCATTTTTGCGGGACCTCGACCCGTCTCCGAACTCGAAAAGCTCACATGGGAAGACATTAATTTTGAAGAAAAATGGATTCGTATTCAATTTGGCAATAAAACCGACACTAAACGATTTATCCCCATCGAAGATTCACTCATGGAATGGCTTAAACCTTGGCGTAATGCTAGCGGCTCGATCATCCCGACAAACCTTACAAAGCGACGCCGTTATATCATCCGAGGTAAATACCAATCCCCGAAAAACACAAAAACTAAAGACTGGAAGCCCCTCGCAGACTGGAGCAAACGCGACATTATGCGCCACACATACGGCTCCTACCTCGATGCAAAGTATCGTGACCGAAACATGATCAAAGAGAACATGGGACACAATGACTTCAAAACTTACGAACAGCACTATAGGAACGCCCGCACCCCAAATCAATCAACAGAGTTCTGGAGCATTCTCCCGCCCAAATCTTCAGAATCCAAAATCATTAATATGCAGGCATCATAGATCAACTGGCGCAATATAAACCAACATCAGGGGCTGTCATCTGATGGAGAAGTTTACAGGATCTTCACCTAAGCTCCTAGATGGAAGTGGCGATTCCAAAGCCCTGTATATTAACAGCGCAAAGGATTATTTGAGTCCATTATTTTCAGATTCACACCCATATGCTGAAACGGCTTCACTGAAAGTGTCACTTTCACTGTGAAACCCAAAATACGTTCATTGTGTCCCTCATTGAGTCAGCATCAAATCTCCCACCCCTCGAGAAAATTTCTGTTCTTTTGAACGAAGTTGAGCGTTTAGGAACCCGAATGGAAAATTTGACCAATGACCAATCCATAGATGAGCTACTCGACGTTTTACATCTCGATGAACTTTCTGAGCAGTTTTCAATATCTCAGGAACAAATGAGAAAAAAACTCAGACTCGCTGGTGGTAAGGTTTTCAAATTGGGGAAAAAATACGTGATTCGTAAAGTCAATTTCCTCTGTGTTCTTGAGACGCTAGAGCAAGGTGTTCGCAGCTAAATCACATAAACTATACAAACAGACGAAAGAGGTTATTATGAGTGTCTTAGACTAAGGATCTAGTGGCCGTTAAGGCCGTGGGGGTTCGATTCCCCCCTCGAGCACCATATAACATAAGGGATACAGAGAAATCTGTATCCCTTTGTTTTTGCCATAAAACGAAAGATGGGCAGAAGATGGGCAGTTTCATTAGCCCTGTATTGGCTCATTTTGTCCATTTTTGTCCGAGAAAAAATTGTTTTTCATCTGCAGATTTCACCGCAAAAATATCTGGTAAGGCCTATGGCTCGCATTCCTACCTGACTTAATTCGCTGGTAGTAAATTGGTGGAGCTGACGATTCCGAAGCGTCTACCGTGTTCGCCAACATGCGCACTGCTGCCATAACAACCACATTCGAGCGATTACAGAGGCGGGAGAGCTGGGACAGGGTTAGAGGCGATGCATATTTTAGACGGGTGAGATAGAGTTCTTCGTAATACCTACGAATTTGAGTCAGAACGTCATCGAGTAACCGTTGTTGCCGGACATCGATTTCCTCGGTGATGCCACTGCTTATCCAGGCACGTTGCTTCATTTTTTTCGGCCTCCTAGTTCCATGTCATCCACTCGCTTTTTAATGGATTCTGGCAAATCCCGAAATGCTACATGGCAGGTATTTGTTCTACCTTTGATTTTCACCAGAGCCTCCCCTATTCTGAGCATGTCGAGATAGTTCTCTTCTTTGGGTTGGAGGAACAACGCTCGCTTTGCTGCAAGGATGTCGGCCTCGTGACTGAGCATGAAGATACAGAGGGTGTTAATATTGGCTACGAGCCACTGCGGTAAGTTGGCGACTGTCTGAGTAAGGATGCAGAGCCCCTGTCCAAATCCTCGCAGTTCCCTTAGTAAGGTTTGCAGATGATTATGCACGTCTGATTTATAGCTGTTCGATTCGAGTAGGTTATGAGCTTCCTCAAGCACCAGTAGATGCCGTGTCTTTTTTGTTTCTCCTTGGTGGAGTCGGTAAAGGTGAATCCATCGGAAGAGAGCTTCGCTGAAAAATATCCGCAAGTCACTTGGAAGTCCCATATCCAGTTCCAAGATAACAGGTTTCGTTAGAAGTCTTGCGAGATCGACAGGTTTCCTTGAGTTTATAGAACGTGTCGCTTCTTCGTCATAGGTAAGTGCGTGTAGGACCCGAAGAGCACTTTGATGCCAAAGGCTTTTACGCCCTGTCATTTTGGCATTTTCAAGACCGGCCTTGAGATCATGAAAGTTCGGGTGGTGTTCATTGGCATGTTCCATCGCTGGGATAAGTTTCTCCATCGCTTCCATCAAGATAAGCCCAACCCCATCTCCGCTGACGTGGCTCCGAGTTAGAATTTCTCCCACGATTTTGATCCAGGTCATTTGACTGGTTCCTGGTGGCGCTTTGAGGGCATTCCATTCTAGCGGTTTAACGTTACGCTCACATCGAAAATAACAACAACCCCCAAAACAATCGTGGCCAGTTTCTCATCAAGAGGAGCTGGCCATTTTTATTAACCAACAAACCAATAGAAAAACCAAAATGAACAATGTAATCCAACTACAACAGCCACATTCAAATGCGGCATCCACCGCCCGGGAGATTCCCTTCGAGATCGTCGAGAATCCACCCGAGCTTAATACTAACACACGACCCAAGGGACTGTTGCTTCATTGCGGCGCACAGGTCGTTGATCGTGCAGATCTCTTTGAGGTCATCACCCCGAACGGAAGCAAGACGCATTTCCCCATTCCTCATCGCGATCTCCTTACAGAGGTCGAGAATCAGTTACGTGAAACAGGATTCATTATCCGAGGCGGGGTACATGCTCTTAGCCATGAAGCACAACGTTACTTCGGTGTAATCCAAGTGAGCTTACCCACACGTAATGAACAGGACTTCAACTGGGTAGTCGGTTTGAGGAACTCGCATGACAAAAGCCTAACATCCGGAGTCGTCGCAGGAACCCAAGTGTTAGTGTGTGACAACCTATGCTTCAACGGTGAGGTTAAACTCAGCCGGAAACATACTCGCCATATTATGAGAGATCTGCGTACACTAACAGCACGTGCCGTTGGTCAACTCGGCGATAAGTTCCGGGATCTGGATCGGCGTGTCGCCAGCTACAAGCAGCACTACCTCCCGGACAGATCCGCTCATGACCTTGTGATCCGGGCAGTAGATTGTGGCGCAGTCACCACAAGTCAAGTGCCTAGCGTGCTGCAAGAGTGGCGTAAACCTCAGCACCAGGAGTTCCTGCCACGCAACGGATGGTCACTATTTAATGCCTTTACCGAGGTGTATAAATCCGTGAATCCCCAAACTGCAGTGAAGCGCGGTCAAGCCCTACACGGCCTTTTCGACGAGCAAGTAGGACTCGCCGGCTAAGACCATAAACAAAAACGTCCCATCTTAAAATAGTGGGTCGTTTTTTTAGCTATTAGGGGCCTCTATTTCGTCACAACCAGTCGCCGCCCCAACCGGCATGAGTCCGTTGCCATTATCCATCTTTGTGCCCATTACGAGCCATCAACATTCTAACATCGGTCACTGCCACATCAACACAACTCATATCCATGCAGTAGCTTCCCCCTAGGCACTAATGGCGTGCTGATCCCAGCGATCATTGCCATCGTATCCCACCAAGGATAGCTGGGCATGAATAGCAGACGGAACTTTCCCGAAGAAACCGTAACCAATTCTCAACTTGTATTTCTTCTTACCATTGATTTTGGGGAGTAAAGCATAGGCCCTCAGGTTGGCTCCCATCTTCTGGTAATGGCTATCCTAAATTTACACGATACTAATTAGAAAACTTAATGCAAGTAAGGGAGGTCAATACCTATGGATCTATGGAGTGGGTTCGGGTAGTGACGGAGCGATTAACTCCGAGATAAACTTAACACGCGGCATTGCCCCCTTCTTGGCCGGAGGGCTGATGAATATCAGTTCCCTACCTGAGGGCTGCCCGAAGATTCGCGTTCCGAAGACCGTTTTCCCCTGAGCATTGCCGATGATGAATGGAACAAAGCCACCATTAGTCTTTTTATCCGACTTGATCACGGTCGTTGCTCTCGCTGGTATTTTTTTTACCGTCTTCCCACATTTGACTAATAGGGTTTCAGTGCTGAAATTTGCGAAGCGGAATGCCCCAGCTGGAAATGCTTTGAGGGAATCGTCCATCGCGAACACGTTATATCGAACTCCTCCTTTTTGATTGATTGGGATTACGACAAACAAAATTTTCTTGGATTGGGGTAACTTTGTTTTGCTAAGCAAGTCATAGGGTGGCTGACCTTCCTTTGGTTTTTCCGCCTTCCGATAGAGTTCAAAAGATGATGCGCCGTCTAACGAGAAACTTTTCGAGCGACTTCCCTCTTTAAATTCCAAGTGACGAAAGGATTTTTTATCGCGATAAAACAAATCTTCCGCAGGAGCACCCTCCCAGTATAAACATGAAAACTTCAGCTTCTCATCTTTCTTCGTGGTATCCTGAGCAATAGCTAATCCCTGCCCCATAAATACGAAGAGACAGAGTGTTAAGAGCCTAGTGGTGAGGTTAAATTGCATACAGGAAAAGTGGTCTAAATCTCATCTTTTGCCAGCCAATGGAACTGCACAATTTTAAAACGACGTCCGAACTGTTGATTAGTAAGTGATAGCTTAGTCGCCGAGGGATTGATAGGGTTGGTAGCTTCGTCCCATGGGGCATCGGTTGGATCAAGGTATTCGGGAAGCCTCTGGACGATAGCTTCACAAGTAGCGCTAGCGAGTATGCGACTTCCATCTTTGGAGCGCACTTCTCCGTAGGCTCGGATTCTGAAGGTGTCTGAACGAGCGTTAAGTCGTGGCGCCAGTGGTCGCAGCAGATCAGCCTGTCTGATATCTCCAGCAATACCTTCTGTGCTTAGACGGTTTGTAAGGTCTGCATCACCAGCGAAGTTAGGCCCGCCCCAAGCGCTAGCAGATGGATCCACGGGTTCAACACCTCCAGCAGAAGATTTTACAGAGGTCATTGCTCCCGATTTATCCAAGGCAGTTTGTAATGCTCCAGCCGCATTTAGAGCCTTGTCTGAGCCTAGCTGGCGGTTGACAAAATCCGATAAACTCATGAATGGTCCACGAGCCTTCACTTGATCCACGATGTTACTGGCCAACGTGGTAATCTGAGCATCAGTGAGGCGAGAAAATCCTGACCAATTCGGCTGAACGCCTTGTCCGGATACAGCAGGTGTTGTGCCGAAGGGAAAAGGCGTTCCGTTACCAGCCTCAGATCCTCCACTAGAGTTTTGGATAGCCACGTTGCGGTTTGCTCTTAGTAGCGCCTCCCATGCTGTTACAGAAGTTGAATTCACATTAAATGAACCGCTGATGAGGCTATAGGCTCCCATTTTTTTGTAGCCATCATCTGCGGATAATTCATCAATGGCGTCGGCTGCTGATTTACTAGATGGCAAATATGGCTGCAACAACGGGTTTGCCTTTGCTTCCCGATAGTCGGAGCCAAAGAATTTTGTTAAAGTCTCGTTAATCGATCCAGATGCTGAATATCCACTGCCTTTGATAGAAAATTCTGGGGCAATACCTGAGAGATAGTAGCGATCAAATAAAGCATCGTTGATCAGCCAGCAACCGTCAGATGCGGTGACCACCCTTGGACTCTCGCCAGGTCGACCATAGAGCGTATCAGAGGGGACGAAGATACTAGCGTGAGAGTTCCCCACCTTCTTATACGGTTCAGATGCTCTGAGTGAAAGGTTGGCATTGGCAAAGTCTGCTAATGATAAAAGTGGTGAAGAAGGAATATCAATAAATGGCACTGAAGTTGACCCTCCGCCCCCATGGAAGTTCTTCCCCCAGTAGCCTCGCCTTGTCTGCGTGGGAGGGAACTGAATTCCCACCTCCTGTATGTAGCTATTGATGCTACCTTGCTTCGAGATTGAGCTAAATGTTTCGTTGAATTGACTCACCCGACGCCCTTCCACAAACGATGCTGTTCTGAATGGATTAAACTGGCTAAATACCTCGACCGCATTCTGCACCGCGACTCCCTCTTCATTCTTTAATGGTCCACCATCTACGCCTGTATGCTGAGAGGGCTTAAGCAGATGTGAGTTGATCCCGAAGAAAAACTTACCTGGACTTGCTGGATTAGTGACGGTGAAGCTCGGCCATTGATCATCAGGATACTGCGAAATATTGCTTACGTCCGGAACGAGGAGTTCTCGAATTCCAGCCCAATTTCGACCTGCTGTATTTCCACCTATCGTCTGTATCCGGTCAGCATCTGTATCAGAGTTCACTATATCCTCAGGATTTACATTGGGATCATTGGGCAGGAACCCAGCTAACCAAAAATGGGGTGCAGAGTTTGTGAGACCTTGGTCAGCCTTATAGGAAGTGATAATGTCATAGAGACAGCGGACTTCATCTCCTGGCTCTAATGCGACTGTCTCCCATCCGATCAGCTTATTATTCACGGTCCGTGGCATTTGATCGATCGTGATACCACTTGTGGGAGTTAGGTTTGTTCCTGGCTTAGCTGCATCATGAAGTTCTGTGGTATTTACGCCAGCACCCGGTGACACCACGACCACTTCTCCGGGCTCCATCGTAAGATCAGAAACCAAGTAGGTAAGAGTTCCATTCGATGATTGCCCCTCCATTTTTAGTTTCCTCTTGATAAAAAGGTCAGTCTTAGCTGGTCCGTAAGTGTTACTTGAGGTGACATTACCGTCCGCATCTTTTTTGATCACTTGATAGGTTATTTTTCCACCATGACCTCGCTGCATCTCGACCCCGTAGCGCTTCACATTGAGTGTGATATTATATGGATTCCACAAATAAATGAGAGGGTCTATCGTAAGGCTCAAGTTTCCATTGGTGACCTTGGTGCTGTAGAGCCCCACTGCACCCATCAATACTGGTGCATAGTTAGCTCGCGCTGGGTGAAAAATGTATCGATTGCCACTGGCTAGCTCATCATCCCACAGGGCTGCTGTAAACGGCTGAGAAGGCTGAGACAAATAGCGATAGTTATTGTCAGGCACCCAGCCATTAAACACTTTCGGAGTGGCACTGTTATTAGGGAAATAAGATCTTGGCTGCATCGTGTAATTACCACTAGTGCCCTCAAGCCTCTTATAAAGATTATAGTAATCACGCATCGCCCACCAGTTGGGACCTCTGACTACAGAATCCGTGCGCTGAAGATCATCGGAAAAAGGAGTGCCGTCCCCCTTCGTAACACGATACAGAAAACGTTCCCGCACTGGTAATCCAGGAGCATCATACTGACCTGCAACACGGTCATTTCCACCAACAAACTCACCATCTTGTTGGTTGAATTTAGCTGGCTGATCACTCGCTGTGACATCAGCATCACCATCCATTTCAAAGGCTAGACTGAGATCTCGGCGTAGACCTCCCAACTTAACATCTGCCATTACACCTCGGCTTCCAATAGTCAT
>JBGCEU010000132.1:0-3476 GCA_045106535.1 Akkermansiaceae bacterium
AGACAGAATACAGGAAGCGCATCCACGGTGCCTAACGTCCAAGGTCTGACGCCGCCTGCATGGCAGCGCCGCCTCGGATGCAAATCATAGTGACCTAGCCACCCTCAGATTTCAAGTCCGCAGCGGCAGGCGGTTGTTCAGCACCGTCTTGTTAGGCTGGTGGAGTGGCGCATTCTGCCAAGGGAACTAGGAATCGTTGGTTAGGTCGTTGGCTCCGGAAAGATGCTTGGCGGAATTCTCAGAGGTTCTGATAATCATCCACAACAAAGCCCAAGTGTGAACAGCGAATAGGAAGAACCAGCCTTTAGCTGGGAGATGATCGGCAATCGAGCTCCCCGCCGTCCTTCTCCACTCTTCGTATCCCGCCGCCGCTAGGACGACGAGCACGAAATGGCAGACGAAGAATAGCCACGCGAAAGGTGTTCGAACGAGTGATCTGCATACCCCGGCATTTGAACTCTCATTCGAATGCGAAGATTCAGGTTCGGTTTCGTCCCTCATTTTCTGAGCCTAACGTATAGCTCAACCGCGCTCCAGCAAACTCCACAAACCGAAAACAGAACCTATCTCGAAAAACTTAGCGGAGTCTGACGCTGTTAAGCGTCGGATGCAGCGACTTGTTCGGCCACTTTCTCTTCAGGGGGAGGCTTCAGAACGCCGATCTCAGAAAGTATATACTCAATAGCTTCCGGAATTAATACAGGCCAAGCGAACTGTCCAAAAATCACATGAGAAAGGCTTACGCCCGGCTTATCGTCTTCCTTGGTTCTGAGATACTGGATCACCTCCCAAAGTGTATATAATATGCCTCCAAAAACACCGAAAATGAACCAAGTGAAAAGTGCTGAACGCCACCCAATAGCAAAAAGGTAAATTACTAATAATATATAACACGCTAATAAACCGAGATTCCTATAACCTCTAATCGACGGTTTATTAGTCATCGAAAATATGACTGTCCATAAAGTGGCTGTTCCAAGAGCTATGGAAAACCCTTGATCGATGTATTGTGTTATATTCATTTTTCTTATTATAGCCGAACGTATAGCTCAACCGACCTCGGGACAACAGCGGAAATACCAAAAACGGTCTTTCACTCTATCAGATTGAGCTGTCGTGGACGGTGAGGGGTCGGATGCAGCGACTTGTTCGCTTAGATTCTTTGGCAGCAAAAGTACCAAGTATCACGGAAGGTAAGGGTTTGTGTCACACTCATCAATGCATTCGCCAACTACTTTCTTCTTCGCAAAATCATAATACGAATACTTCCACATGTTCTTCTTACCAGCCACAGCCTCAACCAACTTACACTGAGTTAACTTGCCTTCAATGAAGGTCAAACGAGCAGCATCAAAAGCCTTCGGATCAAAAACATGGGGATTGTGATCATCGCCTTGAGGTCTGCGATACTTAAATGGAATCACAAGAATCATAATCCCTTCATTTCCAGGAGGCGCCAAGATATTGAGGTGCGTCAGTTGTGGATACTTAATTCTCGGAAACCTATTAGCTAAGTGCGCTATATCTTTACCTTTCCACTTCACAATTATCTGATCTAAGTAATCCACAAAGGATTCAGGATCCTCACGCGTGCGAAGCGTAAATCCTTTGGATGATATCGCTGTAGTGACTGTGACCTCTGTATAAGTTACGCCCAGTTGTGATTCCGCTGAACATAAAGCAGAATTGACAGAACATAACGACAATACGGTAATTACAAATATTCTATTCATGGTTTTGTGATGGGAAATTAAACAAGCGGCAGTCATGCTATTATTAGCGAACAGTTTGGTTAAGGTGCAGTGGAAAGATAATGAACCCGTTAATGGACGTCAAGCGGAGAGTAAAGGGCAAATATTTATCTTGTGGAAAATATAGAAAATTGATGTAGTTGGTGCCGGGAGGATGAAGGTGAAACTGGAGCAGCAAATACGGACAGCGATACGACGTCGGGGAATGTCTTATAGAACTGAGCAAAGTTACGTTTCGTGGTATAAAAGATATGTGAAATTTCATGACTTGAAACACCCTGAAAAGATGCGCGAGCAGGAGGTTGAGAAGTTTCTGAATTATCTGGCTGGGGAGAAGGGGGTGGCGGCAGGGACGCAAAACCAGGCATTCAATGCATTGATTTTTCTGTACCGTGAGGTGTTGGATATTAAGCTCGAGGGATTGGATGCGAGCCGTGCAAAAGTCAAAAAGAAGCTGCCTGTGGTGCTGAGCCGGGATGAGATGAGGCGTTTGTTTGAGTCGGTGAAGCCTGGAGTCCCGAGCCTGATGCTGCAATTACTCTATGGCTGCGGGCTGCGGGTGAGTGAGGGGTTGAGGTTGCGGGTCAAGGACGTGGATTTTGATGACGGGGTGGTGTGGGTGAGAGATGGTAAGGGAGGAAAGGACAGATGTGTGAGCATGCCTAAGAGCATCGATGCTGAATTAAAGCGGCAGGTGCAGCGTGCAAGGCTCCAGTTTGAGGAGGATGTGCAAAATCACGGAGAGAGCCGGGTTTATGTGGATGCCTCGTTGGACAGAAAGGGGAGGGGGAAGTATAGCCGCAGTTGGGAGTGGTTCTGGGTGTTTCCCTCGGCAATCCGCGGGGTGGACCCACGTGACGGCGAGGAAAAAAGACATCATGTGCTGGAGGGTGCGGTGAGCAAGTGGCTTAGGTATGCGGTAAAGGGGGCAGGTATAGAGAAGCGGGTGACGGCACATGTGCTGCGCCATAGTTTTGCCACGCATTTATTACAGGCTGGAGTAGATTTGCGTAGCATTCAGGAGCTTCTAGGGCACGAGAATGTGAAGACCACGGAGGTGTATACGCATGTGCTGAAGGCCATTGCAGGAAAAGTGGCGAGCCCTTTGGATGGGCTGTAGATCAACCGGCGGCAAGCTTAAGTTGCTGCGCGGAGTGATGACTACTCTCCAGGGTTCTGGCGGATCTTGGGGTCGATGCCTATTTTCTTGGATTTCTTCTTTTTGGCGGTTTTTTTACGGGAGACTTTTTCGAGATCCTCGACTCCATCGCTCTGATCTGCGATCAGGTTAATATCGACCTCTACTGGAACTGCTCTTAGGCCGGAAATGATTTTTTCTAACTGGGAAATGGTGTCGTCAGCCAGGCTCTGGGGTTGGGCGTAGTTTGAGCCTGCGGATTGGATGCCGTCTTTGATGGATTCTAGGCCGTCGTTGAATTGGGTGAGTTGGGCGACGACGCGGGCGATGGGGTCGTTTTCTCCGGCTCCGCCGAGGAGTTTGTTTTTGTTGAAGTCCTTCTTTATTTGAATCCAGCGGTCGGCTTCCTCGTCGGTGAGGATGTTTTCCATTTCCTTGAACTTGAGCAGGTTGGCTTCGGCTCCGGTGGTTAGGGTTTGGGACTCGTTCTCGTAGTGGTCGATGATGAGTTCGCGGACTTCGTCGTGGGTCATGAGGGGGATGACTTTTTCGGCGATGCGGGCCATGTTCCGGTAGGAGCCTTGGAG
>JBGCEU010000133.1:0-11387 GCA_045106535.1 Akkermansiaceae bacterium
TCCTTTTGCAACCATGGTAAGAAGCTCAGGCAAGGCAACCATACCAGCTTTGCCAATGGCCGCGAGTGTTTGCGCTGCGTGGACTCGCATCCAGAGATCTTCGTCTTTCAGATTTTTACGCAGGGCAGGGACTGCGGGGGCAGATTTGCCTCGGAGCTCTGCAAGAGCGCGGCAGGCACCGTAACGGGCTTCCAGATTCGGAAGGTCGAGCATTTTTACGAGAGCTGGCACGGGGGACTCGATCCCTTTTCGTCGAGCAAGAGCCATCGCCGCGCGTTCGCGCACGACGGGCGACCAGCTCGTGAGGCGTTCAAAGAGGTGGGCAACATCAAGAGAGTCATATGCTCCGTTGCGGTTAATGTTACTCCATCCTCTACCATCGATGATAATAGACTGAGCCTCGCTTGCGCTTAGCTGGGGAACGGTTGTTGCTTTCTTGCCAGTAAGCATGGTCTTTTTCAACGGCATGGCGTAGGCAAGAAGATAAGCTCCTGTAGAGTCCCAGGTTTTTGTTGAGTCACCTCTCTCAGTCGGTGGCCCTGGATGTGGAAATCTGCCATCCCAACGGCGGGCAAGATCGTAGTACCACGCACCAAATTCTTTCATCCATGCACCTGAGGCGTGCGGACCGGACTGAACAACGCCAGGCATTGCCCATGTCATGTTCCAGAAGTTGCCAGTGTGTCCAGTGTCTCTCTCAGGGCCATGGCATGCTAGGCTCATCCGGGAGAAATACTCAGCCTCTTTAGTTTCGCCGAGCAGACTGAATAGAACGGCTGCCATGCCATTTTTTCCATTGTCGTCATGGTTCTGCATCCATGGGACATGGTCGCCGTAGGGGATTGACCCTTTGCCTGCGTAAAACCTGAGTAGTCTCGTGCTGCGCTCGATGGCTAAGTCGAGTTCGGGTGCTTTGATACCCGCTTTGCGAGCAAGCACGAGTGAAGTGGTGAGAGAGACCCCAGGAGCATTCATCATACCGTAGCCGAGGAGCCTGCCTTTTTCGTTGGCGAACTTGTGTCCCCAGGAGCCGACCGCGCTCTGGCCTCTCGATGTTTCAAGCACAAGTCGGCGGAGGCCTGGCATGACGGAGTCGTCACCCGTAGCCATGCGATATTCGGCGAGGAAAGCAATGACGTAGCCGTAATACCAGCTCGCCATGCCGTCTGCAGAATATTCTGATGCCCATTTAGCTTCTTTTTTCACGAGCGGGAGATACTTCGCGTTGCCGCTGGCGAGCAGAGCGAGGGCATTGAGTGAACGTGAAATCGGGTTTTGTCGGTATCCTGGCTCAGAGATACGCTTTGCAAGGGCTTCGCAGCCGAGTTCGAGGATGCGTGTTGATTTGGGGCAGTCGTAGGGCGCGGTGGCGCTGTAGCTTCCCAGCACGGTTAGCTTGAGTGTGATGTTTTCCTGCTTTCCACTACGCCAGCGAATTAGTGAGAGTGTGCCTTTTCCTGCATTGGATTCAGCGGTAGTCAGAGCCTTGCCGAATTCAACTCGCGGATCGTATGAAAATGGTTTGCCGGAAATTCCGAGGATAACATCACCTGTTTTCAGAGTTCCGTCTGCGGGTGAGCCTTTATCCACCTGAGTGATGTAGATTTGCCTTGCCTGAGAAGTTTCCAAGCGGCTGCTGTAGATCCATCCGCGTGCACCAGTGGCACCGAGTGTCCAATCGTGTTTGGCACCCTCGGGGATTTTATCACCTTTGGTAAAGTCGGGCTTGGACATTTTACCTGCTGGGGCGGCCACAAGCTGGCATGCGGTCAATGCGAAAACTGCTAAAATTTTAATATGTTTTTTCATGGTAAAGTAATGATGTCGACAAGAAGCTTCGGGGGTAAGATCGCCTTATGCTCTGTAGTTTCAGTATAACAGTGGCTGATAGGCAAATTAACGAATCTCAGCTGGGTATTCTGTCACGATTGTTTGCGTAAACTAAAGATATAGATGAGCACTGCAAGCCAGATCAGGGTAAATGAAAGAAGTCGTAAACCGGGCATCAGCTCATCGTAAATGAGCCAGCCGATGATCAGCTGTCCCGTTGGCCCAATAAACTGGAGAATACCAAGCAGGGACAGGCTGATCGAGCGGGCGCCACGCGCAAAAAATAGCAGCGGCGCTGCTGTGGCTGCCCCCGTAGCGATGAGTAGCCATGTGGCGCGGATATCGCTGCCGAATGCTCCACTGCTCTGTGGGCTCAGTAGAATATACGCTAGCGCAATCGGTAGCATGATTGACGTTTCGAGACTCAGTCCATCGAATGCTCCGAGGGGCGATTTTTTCCGAATCATGCCATAGCCAGCAAAGGAAAACGCGAGACCAAAAGCAGCCCACGGCACGCCATTGACCGCAGGAAACTGCAGTGCCACACCCGCTGCCGCCACGGAGATCGCTGCCATCTGCATGCGGCTATGTTTTTCTCCCAAAAAGAGACTTCCTAGCAGAATATAGAGAAATGGATTGATGTAGTAACCCAGTGCACCCTCGAGAATGCGGTCGTTAAGCGTCGCCCACACATAAATAAGCCAGTTACCCATCAGGCATGCTGCCGCTAAAAGGTGAATGAGAAAGACTTTCGGCGATCGAAGCGCAGTAATCGCATTACCCAGTTTGCCTGTGACGGACAGGTAGACGATCAGAATAACCAGCGTCCAAATGACCCGGTGGGCAGTGGTCTCCAGCACCGGAATGCCATCAAGTGCTTTCCAAAAAATAGGCAGAACGCCCCAGAGGGAAAATGCAGCCACCGCCGCGAGCGTTCCTTTGGTGGAGTCTTGCACAGAGGGATCATCGCGATTCGATTGGATTCGGCAAGTGTGAGTTTAGCGAAGCACGCCCAATGTGGATAGCTTGCGCGTCGTTTTTCCTAAAAAAGAATTGAAAAATAGGTAGTTGGGCTGACGTTCATCTTCCATGCCGAGCAAGCTGCATCTTCCTGCCCTGATAGCGATAGCGACCAGTTCATCCCTTGTCGCAGAGATCGATTTTGCTCACGAGGTGGTGCCACTACTTAAGGACAAATGCATCGAGTGTCACGGCGGCGATGAGTCCAAGGGTGGTTTCTCCATGAATACTCGGGCGCTCGTGCTTGAGGCAGACGTTCTGGAACTAGGTAAGCCGGATAAATCACTGCTGATTGAGCTGCTCTTAACCGACGATGAGGATGAGCGAATGCCGCCTCCTAAAAAACAAAAACACCCCCTCGATAAAAAAGAAATTGATGTCTTCCGCCGTTGGATCGCAGCAGGGGTGCCATGGGAAGAGGGGTTGACCTTTGCCAAAGATCGCTACGAGCCACCGCTGAAGCCACGTGCCGTCAAGCTGCCCAAGGGAGTCTCGGGTTCTCAGGCAGTCGATTATTTTGTTAGGAAGACTTTTAAGGAGGAAAAGACAACCGTTCCATCACTCGTCGATGACGCGGTGTTCCTGCGCCGACTCCATCTCGACGTCACAGGCCTGCCGCCCGATGAAAAAACGAGAGAGCTACTGGCGAGAGGGGAGCTTGACCGCGCGGCAGCAGTCGAACGTGTCCTCGGCAATGATCAAGCCTACGCCGAGCACTGGATGGTTTTCTGGAATGATCTGCTGCGGAATGAATTTGCAGGGACTGGGTTCATCGATGGAGGTCGCCAACAAGTTACAGGCTGGTTGTATAAGTCTTTGTTAGAAAATAAACCTTACGATGCCTTGGTGCGTGAACTGATCTCTCCGGTTGACGGCTCAGGCGGGTTTATGCGCGGGATCAAGTGGCGAGGTGAGGTGAATGCCAGCCAGACTCCGGAAATCCAATTCTCTCAAAATATTTCGCAGGTCTTCATGGGGATCAATATGAAGTGTGCCTCGTGCCACGACAGTTTTATCAACAAGTGGACACTCAAGGACGCCTACAGCCTGGCAGCTGTCACATCCGAGAAACCGCTGGAAATGTTCCGCTGTGACAAGCCGACGGGCAAGGTCGCCAAGGCGGCGTGGATTTATCCTGAGCTTGGAAATATTGATCCTAGCCTGCCGAGAGACAAACGCCTCAAGCGCCTCGCCGAGCTAATGACACATCCTGAGAATGGCAGGATGCAGCGCACGATCGTGAACCGCATATGGAAGCAGCTCATGGGTCGCGGCATTGTGCATCCAGTCGAGACCATGAGTCTGGAGCCGTGGAGTGAGGACTTGTTAGATCATCTTGCCAATACCCTGACGGGTGAAAAATACGATCTCAAGGCAGTGATGCGCGTGATCCTGAATTCCGATGCCTACCGTATGCAGGCCGAGCAGGTGAAACAGGAGCAGGCGGGTGAAAAGTTCCGTGGTCCCGTGAGCCGGCGGTTGTCCGCAGAGCAGTTTCTTGATGCGATTCGCTCTACCACCGGAGTGTGGCCGAAGCCGGATGGCGCGGCCTTTAAGAAAGGTGCGCGTGGCGGTCAGCTGCGTGTTGTGATGGCAGCCCATGGCATCAAAAAATGGGATGACAGACCGCTGCGTGCCGTTTTTACTCCGAGGGATCAGCTTCAGGCGGCATTGGGTAGGCCGAACCGCGAACAGGTGGTGACCTCACGACCGGAGTTATTTACTACGCTAGAGGCAATGAATCTGGCGAATGGTGATTCGCTTGCGCAAATCCTTCGGGAAGGTGCAGCGGCTCTGATGAAAAAATTTCCTAACAGGGACAAGCTGATCCAGCACGTTTACGCGGTGGCACTGACCAGAGAGCCAAGCCAAAGCGAGTGGGATATTTCGCGATCTCTGATGGGTGAAAAACTAACCGCCGAGGGAACTGAAGATTTCCTCTGGATGGTCTTTATGCTTCCTGAATTTAACTACGTAAATTGATATGAGTGCAGACTGGTATGATGAATCACGTCCTGGGGTAACCAGGCGCCGTTTTCTTGAAAAGCTCACTGCGGCTGGCGCGGCGACCATGTTAGGTGGTGCCCCGCGGGTGGTGGCGAGTGATAGGATGGGGCATCCGGAAGCGACGGCGGATTCCTGCATCCTACTCTGGATGGCGGGCGGTATGGCGGCTCCGGAAACATTTGATCCCAAGCACTATGAGCCATTCAAGGTGGGCACACCTGTTGAGAAAGTGATCAGCACATTCCCGGCAATCGATACCGCTGTCGATAATATCAAGATAGCGCAAGGTTTGGAAAATATCGCCTCGGTGATGGATCGTGCGACGCTTATCCGATCTCACCGACAGGCAGATCTCGGCCACATCCTGCACTCTCGTCACCAATACCACTGGCACACGGGATACGTGCCGCCAGTCACCGTGGCTGCTCCGCACATTGGGGCGTGGATGGCGAAGGTGTTAGGCCCGCGCAACGAGGTGATGCCTGCCTTCATCAATATCGGCCAACGCATGGAAGGCCATGGTGAGAGTGAAGAGCTCAAGGCATTCACCACGGGTGGTTTTTTTGGAAGCGAGTATGGCCCGATGAACTTGCCCTATCCAGAAAAGGCGTCTCAGGCGGTCAAGCCGCCGAAAGGGATGAGTGCGGATCGTTTTGCGAGGCGATACAAGGCGCTCCAAGACGCGATGAAAAATTCACCGAAGGGTGAGGGGATGAGTGACTATCATCAGGAATCGATGCTACGTTCGATGGATAAGGCTCACCGCCTGTTAGGTTCCAAGGAGCGTGCTGCCTTTGATCTTTCCTTGGAAAAGAAGGAGGTTTACGACGCTTATGATACAGGCCGTTTTGGTCGTGGGTGCTTGCTCGCTCGCCGCCTCGTCGAGTCTGGCGCACGTTTTGTGGAAGTGACGACGGAATACATTCCCTTTAAGCACTGGGACACACACGAGAATGGTCACACGACAGTCCAGCGGCTTCACAAGGAAATCGATGCGCCGATTGCACAGTTGGTGAAAGATCTTGAAGAGCGTGGCATGCTCGACCGTACTCTGGTGATCGTGGCCAGTGAGTTCAGCCGTGACATGATCATGGAGGGAGTTCCCGGAAGTAAGGCGAAGGATCAATCGCGTGCGAAGACCAGTGTGCTGAAGGAAATGAAGCACTACGGCCTGCACCGCCATTTCACAGGTGGATCATCTGTGCTGACATTTGGTGGAGGTATGAAAAAAGGGGCTTTGTATGGGTCCACGGCCGACGAACGCCCGTGCCTCGTCACCAAGGATCCTGTTAGTATCGAAGACATGCACGCAACCATTTTCACTGCCATGGGAATCAATCCCAAGACAGCCTACGAAATCGAAGGCCGTCCGTTCTACGCGACCAAAGATGGTCACGGTAAGGCTGTGAAGGGAGTCTTTGCTTAGGTTGCTGCGAGTTGCAAACTCGCGCTCCATGTTATTTGAAATACGCGGGCAGCTGTGGTGTAACACCGAGCTTTTCGTAATTGAAGCCGCTCTTCCTTGGCTTGTATTCCCCGATGATATCGACGTTAAGATCCGGCGTGATGGCATCCTCTAGACCGACACACCATAATGATGCGTTGATGACGAGCCTGCGCAGACCTTCGCTCTCAAGATCTTTGGCGCTGCCCATAGTGGTATTGAAAACGCGAGCCTGCTTGCCAGTAGTGGTTTTCCAATTCTTAATCCAAGCGACAGGAAGAGGTTCTTTCTTGGTATTTGGTTTGTCGTCCTTGTTAAGTCCCACGAGCGGCTGTCCCCAGACAAGGTTAGTGCAATCCTCAGGCAGGCTGGTGCCCTCTTTGTAGGTGCGGTAAACATCTGAAAATCCGAAAATATCAGTTACCCCCTTGAGGATGGCGTGATCCTTGTTTTTGGGCTCAATGATTCCGCGAGTGCCTTCTCTTTTCCATCCGCCGTGGTGACCCATGAATGCACCCCCTAACAGATCTCGACCAAAGTTGACGTTCTTGCCGTCGATTTCATAAGGCAAACGACCGCGGAACCCGTGGTTGGCAGTGCGCAGTGCGATCATGGGTTTTCCTGAATCGAGATAGCTGACGATGTTCTTGAGCTGGTCTTCTGGTAGTGTGAGCAGTCGGTGAAAAAAGATAACCAAGTCAGCCTTAGCTAGATGCCCAGTACCGGGGATGCTGTGTGTTTTAAATTCCTTTTCTTTACCTTTTTTGGGGTAAACAGGCATGGTGGGGTCGACCTCACCTTTTTCGTTCACGGCAAAAAGCACGGTGCAATCAAAGCCGTGGTGTGTGCTCAGAATTTTTGCCAGCATAGGGATCGCTTGTTCGCTGCGGTATTCCTGATCGGCGGCAATAAGAACGATATGCTTTCCCTTGCCTGAGCCTTCTTTGCCGTCGTAAGTCAGCCACTTAGGACTCTCAGGAACAGGATGGGCGTTGCCGATTGTGGACATAGCGAAAAGTAAAGCGCACAGGCCGAGAGCCTGAGTGAGGGGATGCCGAGGTGATTGTTTCATGGGGCGAAGCTAAACCCGATTAGCGATCAGCGCGAGCAGCTTTCTTCCTCTTTTTACGCCCTGGTTTTTTATCCCACGGGTTCGCGGCACGCGGTGTGTAGATCGGTCGCGCGTCTTTATCTGGTAGGTTATCTAACACGGCTTGAAACTTTTTTATCGCCGCCTGATGAGTGGGGGCTTCGCTCGAGATGAGATTAGTTTTTTCCTGTGGATCATTGAGTAGATCGTGCAGGCGAATGATCTTTTTCTCGCTGGAAATCCAGACTTTGAATTGCTTGTCACGGATGACACGTGTGGCGAAGTCTTTGACGCCGCGCACGCCCTTCTCATCGAGTTTGGCTGGGCCGTGACCAAGCGCCATGATCCACTTACGTGGGCTGTCTTTTTCTTTTCCAAGTATCACAGGGGCAATGGAAACACCATCGATCTTGATATCCTCTGGCACGCTACCTCCACCCAGTTCAACAAAAGTCGGTAGCAGATCGCTGAAGTCTGTTAGTGCATTCGTTTCTATTCCTTCTGGGACGAGCCCTGGGCAGTTAACGATAAATGGTTGGCAGACGCCGTTTTCAGATTCCTTGGCCTTGCCGCCTCTGACTGAGCGTCCGTTTAGTGTGCCAGTGATGCGTGATCCAGAGCCATTATCTGTAGTGAAAATAATGATGGTGCGCTCCCTGATGCCGAGGTCGTCGATGCTTTTGACCAGCCGGCCGACAAGCTTATCCATGTACAATACCATGGCTTTATGTTTTTGCAGTGGGGTGTTGGCATCTGGTTGATCGGGAGTCGGGACTAGGGGTCCGTGAGTTAGGTTCATGGGAAAGTAGAGGCACATGGGGTCGTCCTTATGCTGTGCCATGAAGTTGATCAGCTTGTCTGTGTAGATGTCGGGGCCAAATTTCCCTGCGTAGGTTTTACTGCCTTCTGGAGTGTTGATGTAGGCATCCTGATAACGTTTAGCACTCGCCTCGACTCCGGTTTCGTAACCTGTCCACATCGCCCAGTCGTCGAAGCCATGTTTTTTCATGGCATGGGGTTCGAGTCTAAAATCATTGATCTGCCACTTGCCTGCGGCACAGGTCTTGTAACCAAGTTTTTTCATGAGCCGGGCAAATGTCATGTTTTCTTTATGCTTCCAGTCGAAATATCCGACACCCCAGCGCGGCACGTCCCAGTGGTTCACAAAGCCGTTTCTCCATGGGTATTTGCCTGTGAGGAGGGTGGCGCGGGAGGGCGTACACTGTGGCATCGAGTAAGCATTATGGAATTTCATGCCGCTCGCCGCGAGTGCATCGATGTTAGGCGTGTTGATGTCATCGGCTCCATAACAACTGATCCACTCCTTACCCAGGTCATCTAGCATGATGAAAAGGATGTTAGGTTTTTTAGGAGGTTTTGTGGAGGCTGCCACACGTTCAGGAATGTCTCTGCCCAGAGTGCTGTCGTTACCACTAAATAGCTCCCTCGCTTTGCCTGCTAGCCAGAGGTAGTGGTCGTTGGGGATGTTCTTTTCGGATACAAACTTCGATTTTCCAACTGGCGGATTGCTGTCGCACTTGAAGATGGCGGTTCCTTCGTCTAGTTCATCAAACATGGCGATGTAGAGTGATTTGGCGCCTGCCTGCTTGTATCCCCAGCACTGCGACCAGAGGAAGCGTCCCTCGCGGCGTGGAATGGCGTTGAGTTCGGCTGTCTCACCGCGAGTCTGTTTTAGGTTTTGCCAACTGAATCCAGGGAATGCCGTCGGCAGATAGTCAATGCCGTTCTCCTTGCACCAGGCAAGATCGGGTTTGCTCGTCTTTTGTATAAACTGACTCGCTTCTTCTGGGCTGCGGTAGCGACCGACCGACCACGGGCTGATGACATCAACTTGTTTTAGTAGCTCATGTAGTCGTGAATCTTTAATCGAGTCGCGCTTTAGAGTGCGCCAGTAGGATGGCACGCCGACCATGACTGAGCAGCCGCCGAACTTGGGATCATTTTTGAAAAACTGGATCAGCTTCTTCCACTCGTCATACACAAAAGGTCGGTCAGAAAACCCGAGTCCCCATAGCGCCACGAGAGGTTTGCCACGATGTTTGAGGTAGGGTGAACCGGATACCCTTAGACCTATTTTATTCTCGCTGCGAAGCCGTTTCCAATCCTCGATCAGTAAGTCCGCTTGCCCCGGTTTTAATCCGCTGAGATCATAGGTCAGCGCCCAGACTCGACCATGTTTTTGTGCTGACTCTCGGCAGTTTTCCAGTACCTTGTCCAGAGATAACCGGAGCTTGGGGTTTTTGGTCGAGGTAACAAATCTTTGCAGGAAAACTCCATCAATGCCGTAGTCTTTCATCCACTTGAAATGAACATCCACCGTAGCCGGATTGACTGGGCTGTAGACCTTTGCCGCTTTGCCGTCTGTATGTCGGAAAGCAGTGCTGTATTGTTCGCTGTTAGGAAACTCTGAGACATCTGGCCAGAGGTCGATGGTGCAATGCCCTGGCTCAAATTTCCCTTTCCTTCCGTAGTGCCGCCAGCCGTTGTCTGTGCCGTCATCCGGAGCACGGAACCAGCCTTGGTAGCCACACATGACTTTACCATCGAGCCCCTCAGCGAGACTCAGCGGCGAGATACACAGGCTGAGCAGTAGAAAAACAATCCGATTCATCACCACAAAGGCTACCGCGCCATCGGTTCGTCGCAATGACGTAATACTTTATTTTGCTGGGTTCTCAAACCAGATAATGCCCCAGCCACTCGCTCCAGTTTTGCCAACAAACTGTTTCCACGAATTAGCGTCGGCGGGGTGTTTGTCCTCGGCGAGCAACAGAACGACGCAGGAGAAAACCAGACTGTCGGAAATTAAGAGCGTTTTCAAAATCAGCGTGTATCTAAAATTCTGTATCAGTTATTGGGAATGAGTTTTTGCTTGGGGTATTATCTTGCCCTTACTCGCCGCAGGACTTTTTAACTCGGCTCTCTTGGTGCGATCTTTTGCAAGAACCCAAATCAGATTAGCTAAATCAACTCGCTGTCCTTCAGTGAGTGTTTTCTTACCTTTCACGGGCATCAGCATACCAGGCGACCTCCCCGTCACGAGTGAGTAGCTGCTGAGGATATCCATTTTAGGCTCCTTACCTTCGATGAGTTCCTTGATGAGCTTTCGGTCACCCGTCATCTTGGTGATTCTAACAGTGTTCCCGTTTAGAATATATTCGGTGACTGTAGGCTTGTTTTGAGCCCCTCCATTCCAAAGCATCCTGACTCGGCTCACAGCAAGCTCGCCAGTATAGACGAATTCGTAATGCGTGCTAGTCGCATCTTCACCAGTTTCAAATCGATAGACGCGCTCTACAGCATCGACCGAAAATAGGGTGATACAAAATGCGAGAAATGTCGTAAGTGATTTCATAGTATAGATCACTCTATCTGCAGATGTCGAATGAGGCTAGTTCGAATCTGTGAAACGGAGAGACTGAAGCATCTCTCTGATCTGGTTATGTATGGTAGTTTTCTGTGCCTCCGAGCCGCAAAATTTATCAAGGCAATAGACGACAGCTCTGACTGTCATCATTTTATCTGGGCTCCTCATATCATATCTGAACATCGATTGTTCTCCGCCAGGATAGTTCCGGAGTCCAGGCTTAAGCTCAAATCGATATACTTTATCTAACTTCGGGACTTTCCGCTCTACTCCCTTGCCTCTGAACGATTTGATCCATTCAGCTGTCTGGTATTCTTGTTCCTGATCTGAATCGTAGAGGTGGATTTTCCAACTGATGATTGATCTTCCCTCAAAAGATTTGATCCGCAAGAGCCCAGCCTCACCTCTAACAAAGTTATACTTTCGGTAATGCGAGGTCTTGGCACCTTTTGGTACATCGATGATGACTTTACCCTTGAATAGGCGTTTTTGAATTTGCTCTTTCTTTGGTAGTGTGGTGCGAAACCGAACTTCGTCACCTATTTGTGGTGAAACGCATGACGACATGCACGAGACCATAAACCCAGTGAGTAGTAATCGTTTGATAG
>JBGCEU010000134.1:0-26377 GCA_045106535.1 Akkermansiaceae bacterium
AAAATGAACCCACTGACCCACATCGATTCAAACAACCAGCCTGGCATGGTCGACGTTTCACCCAAAGACGTCACCCGCCGCACCGCCACCGCGCAGAGCATCATCGACGTCGGCGCGGAAGTCATGGCACTACTAACAGATGGCGAAATTCAGAGCAAAAAAGGTCCCGTTTTTCACACTGCTATCATAGCGGGCACAATGGCGGCTAAAAAAACATCCGACCTCATCCCATTTTGCCATCCGCTCCCGCTAGACAGCTGCAAGTTCACCATCGAACCCAGCTCAGATACTGAAATCACCATCCGCTGCACCTGTGTCACCACGGGGAAAACTGGCATCGAAATGGAAGCCCTCGCAGGTGCCAATGGCGCCGCACTAACACTCTACGATATGTGCAAAGCCGTGAACAAAGCCATGATCATCCGTGAAACCAAGTTGTTGGAAAAAACCGGGGGCAAAAGCGGTGATTACGTGAGTCAGTAATTCGTTATTCTGTCATGAAAGGATTGTTATTAGTCGGTGGAAAATCCTCACGCATGGGATCGAACAAGTCCGAACTCGTACTGCGCGACGGACTCACCCAGCGTGAACGCGGGGAAAAATTGTTAGAATCGGTGTGCGATGAGGTCTATGTATCCACACGAGATGATGCGGGAGAAAAAAACACTATCACGGACGCCTTTGGCAGCATTGGCCCATTGGGCGCCATTGCATCGGCGCAGCAAAACGATCCCAACTCAGCATGGCTGGTGCTCGCCTGCGACCTCCCTTTGTTAGAACCAGAACATCTCACTCAATTAGCCGATTTACGTCAGCCTGAAAAAGACGCCACCTGTTTTACTAGCGCCACCGACGGTCTACCCGAACCGCTCTGCACCATTTGGGAGCCATCGAGCGTTACTCCTGTTAAAATCGCCGTTGAAGCCAACAAACGCTGCCCACGCTCAGTTCTCTTGTCACTCGACACCAACGCCCTTCCCTCCCCCGGTCTCTGGCCACTCGCCAACACCAATACCGAAGCCGATTTAGTCGAAATCAAAGCCCGACTCAATAAGTCCACCACCGTGAAAACCATCACCGTTTCCTACTTCGCCCAGCTCCGTGAACTCACCGGCACGTCATCCGAAACCCTCGAAACCGACTCCGAAACACCCGCCGGGCTCTTCGAGGAAATCCGCGCCAAGCACACTATCCCGCTAAAGCGCAAAGGCATGATGGTCGCCGTCAATGGCGACTTCACCGATTGGACACACAAGCTAACAGAAGGCGAAGAAGTCGTCTTCATCCCCCCCGTAGCCGGAGGCTAGAAATTATGAATGTTGAGTTATGAGTTTTGAATTAACAGACCAACCAATCGACCCGCGTGCATTGTGCGACGCCGTCCGCGACCCCTCAGCTGGAGGCTTCGCCAGCTTCGAGGGCTGGGTGCGTAACCACCATGAAGGCCGCGACGTCGCCTCACTAAAATACGAAGCCTTCCCCGCTCTTGCCGAGAAGGAAGGCAACCGCATCCTTGAAAAAATTTGCACCGATCACGACATCGTCGCCGCCCGCTGCCAGCACCGCACCGGACACCTCCAGATCGGTGACATCGCCATCACCATCGCCGTTTCCGCAGCCCACCGCGACGCCGCCTTCAATGCCTGCCGCGCCATCATCGACTCCATCAAATCCACCGTCCCCATCTGGAAAAAAGAGCACTACACAGACGGCACCAGCATCTGGGTGAAATGCCACAGCTGCGCGGAGCATGGGCATCAGCAGGGCATGTTTCCAACTTGCCGACAGGATATGTGAACGAAGAAGACTTGGGTTACCGACAAGCTGGAAACTTGTCCTACCTTACAAAAAGCGTTTCCGGGTATTGAAACGTGTGCCTTGCACGTCAACGGCAGGCATATTTTTGCGGTATTCAGAGATCCCGCCAAACGCAGGTTACTTATCGTCATTAGCCCTGATTCAGGAACTATCACGATCAAAAAAACAACCTCCGCATTGCTAACAACCAGCTCTCTACTGCCACAATCACCATCATCGATCACAAGTATCTGGCGGACGGATCATCAGTGGCTGACCCTGACAACACCTCCCCGCTGCGCGTAGGTGCCTGGTTACCATTTTCACTCAAGGATACCTTGGATATCGAAGGTGCCATTGGGCTCAATACAAAATCAAAATTCTCCCTGCGCTACCATACTGACAGCGGTTGGGCGAGCAGCATGGCAAAACCTATTTTCGAAGCAGGCGTAATCAAAAAAGCAGACGCATACCACTTCACTGAAGATTCTCTGTTGGACGACATCCGCAGGGTTCTCGCCAAGAAAAATGCCTGCCGCGTCAAGATGAAGCAAAACCAGATCCTAACCATAACCCGATGGAAAAAGGATCCCTAAGCGCTCTTTGATCCGGTGATCGTCAAAGTCACCGACAGAATTTTCATCAACGAAAAAGCCGCTGAAGAGAAGCTCGAAAGTTTGCAGGAACTCAAATTCCGCCTAGATAGTTATTGTTCAGCTGCGAAAGCTGGTGGGCATGAGCCCAAGGTTCTTCTCCGCACATCACGCAATACCAAAGACAGCCTACTCAAGAAGGCTCTAGAGGCGTTCCAGTTTGTTCATATCCGCCACGTCTCGCTTGCACCAGTACCGCCTGTGAACCCACCACGAAAACGTATTCACCAACCACTACCGCGCAAGCCCTGATACTGGATCCCTCGATCCATGCATCCCCCATGCAGCCGACCCACATTTGAAAGATTCCCTTGGCTTGACCAGTAGCTGGCAAGGTATCATTCTATTTCACCTATGAAAGCAAGCATGCTCAAACGATCTCTTATACTCTCTTCTCTCATACTAAGCACGGCTCAAGCACTTCCGCCTGAACTTAAGCAGACCCGTTTTTCCGGCCCGGACATTACACCATCGCCTGCCTGCCTTTGTGCGCATCCTAATGGCGATCTCTTTGTAGGCGTTGATATGCTTGGCTCACTTGGCAAAGGCCCTGGAAAAGGAAAAATTGTTCGTCTACGTGACACTGATCATGATGGCACGGCTGACGAGCATGTTGTGTTTGCGAATATCGACAATCCACGTGGTCTCATCGCCGTCGGTGACAAGCTCTATGTGCTTCACACCGTGATTCCTGCAGATACTGGTATCATGACAGGCATGCACCTCAGTGTCCTGACCGATAAAGATGGCGATGGAAAAGCCGACGGTAAGCCGAAGCGCTTAATCAAAAACATTTCGACTCTGCTACACAACCAGAAGCGCGGTGCCGACCACACCACTAACGGAATCCGCATGGGTATCGATGGCTGGATCTACATTGCCGTGGGTGACTTCGGCATGGTGGATGCTGAGGATGCCGAAGGAACAAAAATCACCATCCTTGGTGGCGGCATCCTTCGCGTGCGTCCCGATGGCACTGAAATGGAGATCTACACACACGGGCTACGGAACATTTACGATATTGCCATCGATCCGTTCATGAACATTTTCACCCGCGGCAATACCAACGACGGTGGCGGCTGGAACGTGCGCTTCATTGATCAGATCCAATCGGGTCAATACGGTTACCCCATACTTTTCAAACACTTCACGGATGAGATCATCCCGGCTCTTGTTGATGTGGGTGGCGGCTCAGGAACAGGCGCCCTCTATTTCCAAGAACCAGGATGGCCCGAGAAATACAACAATGTGCCGATGATGTGCGACTGGGGACGCAACCAGCTCATTATTCACCGCGTCAAACCCGATGGCCCATCCTTCACACAAGAAGCAGAAGAGTTCATCAAGTGCTCGCAGATATCAGACGTTGATGTCGATGGCTCCGGAAGGCTCTATTTAGCAGCATGGGCAGGTGCTGGCTACAAGGGCAATCCCAAGAAGGGTTACGTCGAACGCGTCGTCCCTAAAAACTGGAAATACAAACCATTCCCACATCTGACTAGACTCACTACTGAGCGCATCGTCAAAGGGTTAAAGTCCCCTAGCTCCACCGCGCGCCTCCATGCTCAGCAAGAAATTCTCAGCCGAAGAGACACTCTTGTAAGCCCTAATCTCCTTGCTGTGATTAACGACCCAGCAACTTCACTCGAAGGACGGGTCGCGGCCATTTTCACATACGCGCAGCTACTGGGGAAAGAGGCTAACGAAGGTCTTCTAGCGGCATCGGCGGACACAAAAATTCGTGAATACTGTTTACGCGCACTAGCGGATCGCAAATCGATCGCTAAAGACCTGCCTATCGCGCCATTCACAGCAGCCCTGAAAAGCAGCGACCCAAGAACACAAGTAGCGGCCGCCGTTGCGTTAGGTCGAATCGGGAACCTCGATGCCGCCGCTTCACTACTCGCCGTCGCCAAGCCACCGCAGGGTAAGAATGTGCAGACGAGCAAAAAACCACTCTACGCAAGTAAGACAATCACCGGAAAAGACAAGGTAGACATTGATGTGGATATCAATCGCATCAAAACACTCTACTTGATTATTGATGATGCGGGCAATGGCACAGGCAACGACCACGGCGCGTGGTGTGAGCCGATGCTCGTTCACACTGATGGCAGTAAAAAACCACTCACTGAGTTCAAGTTTAAGACCATTCAAAAAGGCTGGGGCAAAGTTCAGAAAAACAAAGCCTGCAATGGCAAACCTCTGGTTCGCGCCGATGGAAAAAAAGTCTCTCAAGGCTTAGGGGCTCACTCAGTCTCCGTGATACTTGTTAAAGTTCCATTTGAATATGTGCGCTTCCAAGCCACGGGATCACTATCAGATACAGCAGGAAAAGGAGGCTCTGTGAAGTTCATGCTATCCGCGACTGCACCTCCAAAAGATGGTTCAAAAATCGGCCCACACGCTACACCTAACTCGCCTATCGTATTACCACACGTCGCGGTGCGTTCCCTCATCGACCTCAATGCCATTGATGCATGCCTTGGTGCGATCGATGGTGATAGCAAAGACGGTGCGCTCTGGGCACTACGCTGGATACATGACGCGAAAGTTGTGGACGGGTTGATTGCCAAACTGAGCTCCACAAGTGATGAAAAGCTTCAGATCAAGATCCTTACGGCACTCGCCCGTCTGTATACCAAAGAAAAAGCTTACGATGGCTCTTGGTGGTGGGGCACACGCCCAGACACACGCGGACCTTATTACGTGCCAATCAAGTGGAAAGAATCAGCAAAGATAGAATCCACATTCCGCTCAGCATACTCGAACGCAAAGTCAGAAGGCAAAAACCTGTTAGCTGACATCGCCACCAAGCATCGGATGAACTTGCAAGGCATCGGCAAAGTGGAGGTAGTCGATAAAGCTGCCGCCGCGAAAAAGGGTGAGCTGGGTCGCACCTCAATTGAGGACGTCATGCTCTCACTGGAAAAACTCAAAGGTAACAAAGAACGTGGTAAAAAAATCCTCGCCGGAATGGCCTGTGTGGCATGCCACAATGTGAAACCTGGCGACGCCATCAAGGGACCCGATTTGCTGAACATGAAGCTCACCAAAGAGCAGATAGCTGAGGCCATCATCAAACCTGAAGCGACGATTTCAGACACATGGGTAACAGTCACGATGAAAGACGGATCGCTCTATCCGGGCACACTTATTTCAAAAGATGACAAACAAGTAGTGGTTCACAATATCGCGGGTATCGCCACCAAGGTGAAGACCGCCGATGTGAAGGATATTAAAAAACAAACCTCTACCTTGATGGGGCCACACCTAGCAGATGATCTCTCGCTGCAGCAATTCGCCGATCTAATCGAGTATTTGTATAAGAAAAAGTAATCATCTCTGCTAACCGATTGTTCTTGCCATCGCTGTGAATAACCTGTAAAGCAGCCGTGTTCCAAAAAGTCTCTTGAGGCTTCAAGGATAAGCCGCCCAACAATGTGCGGCACCCTATCGATTAGTTTGTGCGCTGGTTAGTCTATAGTTATCAATAACACGCACAAACCAGAAAGAAAATGAACATATATGTAGGAAACCTCTCTTGGGGTCTCAGTGATAGTGATCTCGAGCAGATCTTCGCAGAACACGGTGCTGTATCGAGTGCCAAAATCATCCAAGACCGCGAAACCGGTCGTTCACGTGGCTTCGGCTTCGTTGAGATGGCTAATGATGACGAAGGTCGCAAAGCAATCGAGGCACTAAACGGCTTCGAAGTCGATAGCCGTAGCCTTACTGTCAACGAAGCACGCCCCCGTGAGGAGCGTCCACCCCGCGACAACAACCGCTGGTAATTAAACCCCATTACCTTTTTCAGACCACCATCCCGAAACCCGGGGTGGTGGTTTTTTTATGACGAAAGAATCTTTCCCATGAAATCGTTTTATCATCTCATGAAACTTATCATTCCGGCTCTATCATTTTCGGTAATCTTTGCTGATTTCACCTCAGCACAGCAGGATGATCTAGACAGTGTTCATCAGAGTTGGGTGAAAGCCTCTCAGAGCGTCCGCTCCATGGTGAAAAACTCGGATCCTAAAATCAAGTGGCAGCAGGATTCAGTTCACTACATTTATCGTGAAGATACATCTGACGGATGGCAGTGGATGACTGGGAGCGTGGAAAATAATCCGACAAAACCAGCCTTTGATCACCTTGCTTTGGCGAAGGCTCTCAGCAACAAACTAAATAAAAAAATCCCCCCGCACAAACTCGATCTACAAGAGCTCGTATTACATGAAAAAGACATCAGCTTTCGCTTCGGAAATCAATGGTATCGCTTTAGCGGTGACCAAGTCAAAGCAACCAAACCAATCAAGAGACCTAGCAAACAGCGGCATGAGATTTCATCTCCTAGACCGACAGAGAAGTCACCCGATGGCAAGTGGCGCGCTTTTGTGAAGGACGGCACAGTTTTACTCACGAACACGAAAACGAAGGAAACTCGAACAATTGGGAAAGCGGCACAAAAAGATCACAGCTACGTGGGAAAGCCTACATGGAATCTGCAATCGACTCACTTTTACCTTTATTACCTAGAGCCAGGGCAGCGCCGTATGGTCACCCTTGTTGAGTCCTCACCCAAGGATCAGCTCCAGCCTAAACTCCACCACCATCGCTATGATAAACCGGGCGATAAGATTGATCGCTACGAGCCACACGTGTTTAGCATCAATAATCAAAGCATACGCAAGCCAGATAGAAAACTGACTGCTAATGCCATGTCGACCCGTTATGCTCAATGGAGCGATGATGGGCAATCCGTGGTTTATGAATACGTTGAACGAGGCTACGGCAAACATTACCTGATTGCGATGGATGCAAATTCGGGAGATGAGCGCCCGTTAGCAAAAGAAGAAAGCGAAACGTTCATCTTCACAGGATTTATTCGCTTCCGCAAACACCTACCAAAAACTAATGAAATTATCTGGGGTAGCGAGCGCAGCGGCTGGCGACACCTTTATTTGTTAGATTCAAAAACCGGCAAAGTCAAAAACCCCATTACGCAGGGAAATTGGGTAGTGCGCAAAGTCATCGACGTGGATACCAAAAAACGGCAAATCATCTTCACCGCGAATGGCGTCAATCCAGATGAAGATCCGTATCACATTCATTGGTATCGCGTGCAATTCGATGGCAAAGGCATGACAGTCCTCACAGAAGGTAAAGGCACGCATGACGTGGTTTTCTCACCCGATGGCAAGCACTACATAGATTCCTGGTCACGTGTTGATCAACCGACGGTGCACGAAATGCGCCGCGCCAGCGATGGTAAGAAGATCCGCGAAATCATCCGAACAGATGCCTCACAAATCACAAAATCCGGCAGAAAACTCCCAGAGCGTTTCGTTAGCAAAGACCGCAATGGTCGATTTGATATCCACGGAATCATCATCACCCCACCCAACTTCGACCCAAAGAAAAAATACCCCATCGTTGAGCACATCTATGCGGGGCCCCACAGCGCTTACACACCTAAAAAATTCAAATCATGGCAGGGTGTCAGAAGCGACATGGCTGAGGAAGGATTTATCGTCGTGCAGCTCGATGCACTGGGAACGAATTACCGACATCGTGACTTCTCCCATTTTGCCTATAGAAACCTCGTCGACTCCGGGCTACCGGATCGGATCAAGTGGATCAAGGATGCCGCCAAAACACGGCCATGGATGGACACGTCGCGCGTTGGTATATACGGCGGCTCTGCGGGCGGCCAGAGCTCAACTGCTGCCGTGCTGCATCATGGAGAATTCTACAAAGCCGCGGTTTCTGATTGTGGCTGCCATGATAACCGCATGGACAAAATCTGGTGGAACGAGCAGTGGATGGACTGGCCGATAGACTCACACTACGCAGAACAATCGAATATCACCAATGCTCATAAACTAACAGGCGCACTGATGCTAACCGTGGGAGAACTCGACAAAAACGTCGATCCCGCTTCCACCACACAGCTCGTTGATGCGCTCTTAAAAGCGAAAAAGACCTTCACCTACTTCATCGTGCCAGGTGCGGGGCATGGCGTGGGTGAGAGAAGTGACATGCGCGTGAGGCGCGCCTTGTTTTTCAAGAAGCATCTTGGAAACGCCCGTTAATGGGGCGCTAATAATACGGCTTAAGCAGCAGATAACAAACAGGCCCAGTAGCGGCTACGTAAAGCCATAGCGGGAACACCCAGCGCGCCATTTTTTTATGCCGCTCGAAGTGATTCGTGTAACCAAGCGAGAGCGTGATCAGAATGAACGGAAGACTAACAGCTGCTAGAATGATGTGGCTGGCTAAGATACATAGGTAGAAAACGCGGTCAAAACCCTCACCTCCGTGGCGCACTTCTTCCTGCGTGCCGTGATAAGCGACATAGCACAGGAGAAAAAGCACGGAGCAAAACACCGCGCCTCCGATGGCTCGCTTATGCAGCGTAACGTTTTTGTTTTTAATCGCAAAGAAAGCAACTAACAGAAATAGAGTCACCAGTGAGTTCAGCACCGCGTGGGTAGGCGGCAAAAATGACAAGTCCCATCCCATGTCGAGTTTGTAACGCCCCATGACCACCACCAGTGAAAAAATCAGGGTGCTAACGATCCATGCCGCGCGGGTCAACTTACGCTGAAGGGGCGCATTTGGCTCGCGCTGAAGATAGCCTGAGTAGTTAGACATATTACTACTTCTGGTTGAGAACGGCCTCCACCAGTTGGTTGAGCGCTTTCAGTTCTTCTTGGTGAGCTTTTTCACCATCTCGCTTTGCGGCGAAAGGATTCCTTCTCCCCACCATGGACAGATCACGATTGTAAACAACGACCTGCATATTGTGGACCAGCTCACCTTTTGCGGCAGCCTCTTCAGGGTCTTCACGCTTGGTAATTTCATCATACTTCATCTCCTTATGCATGAAGTCTTTCAGAGCATTAGGCTCGCCTGTTAGGAACCACCAGTTTGCTACACTGGCATCCAGAGCTTCAGCGTAACTTTGCATTTGCTCAACGCCGTCTTCTTCAGGGTTCACGGTGATACAAACGAGTCGGAAATCGGGATTACCTTTAAATTTTTCGTAAAGAGACTTAAGTCCTTGTGAGTTGCGTTTGGCACACATGGGGCAAGTCGCATAGAACTGGGCAAAAGCCCATACTTTGCCCTTGAGATCAGATATTTTGACTTCCTCACCATCCTGTCTTTTCAACACGAGATCTTTTTCAAGAGTCAGCAGTGGCGGAAAATCGGTCTTCTCGGAGTAATACGGCTCGACGACTGGTTTCACCTGATTACTGCGAATCCAGAGCGCCGTGACGATGATGAGCGCACAAATGAGTGCGACCACCGAATAGATGCGGATTATTTTTGCTCGTTCATTCATTCTTGGCTACCTGTTTTGGTTTCCTTAAGCACAAATTCTGTATTTTTATAGAGCGTGCCCTTGAGTTCTTCGACTGCGTTGAGCACTTTGTCAAACCCCTCTTCATCCTTAACTTCGGGTCGTTTCTTAAGCTCTGCGATTGCCTTCTCTTGATAATATTGAGCTTCTTGAAAATCATACCTCTGCCGTAGGTGCATCTCGCGATCTATGAGTGCCACTAAGGATGGAAATTTATACTTCCCGACCATTGCATAGCCCTCGGTGAGATTTGAGAAAGCCCCAGGAAACCAGAACTTGATTCCTTGACCCCGCTCGGTCACTAAGCCTAATCTTACCTGATCTTTAATGAAGCCGCGCTGCTTGGCAGTTTCGCCCGTCGTGAGCCACCATGTGCGCGGACCATTCAGCTTGAGTTTTTCAGCAGCTTCCGCGAGTTGTTCTGGCTTCACCCCTTGGTCAACACCTTCAATCGAAATGAGCACCAGATGGACATTCTCGTTTTCCGCGTAGTGTGTCTGCAGTTCATGCATCATCGCTAGCACGAGAGGATTTTCATCCAGCTGAGAAACGCAAACAGGCGCCACAAACCAGACCTTACCCTCCAGATTAAACATGTTGAAGAGCTTCCCATGCTGATCCTGTGCCTTCAATTTCTTGCTGATCTTGGTAACCACTGGCGGCCGGTTAGGGTTCTCTTCTGCTTTTTCGCTCTGCTTGATTTTATAGGCGGTCAAGATTCCCGCAGCGCCAAGCACCATCGCAAGAACAAGCTTCCACGCCGTTCTTCTAAGCTCGGCCGGATTGCGTTCTGCAGGTTCAAGATCAAGTGCCATGGTCAGTAAACGTTAGTTATCAGATCGACGTGCGGAATCTACATGCGGTTCCAACTAATGGCAAGCAACACCAGAGCCAATGGCAGGTGCAGCAGTGTGTAGAAAAATAGTTTGGTCGCCGCAGGCTTCACGCCACCGGTCATGAACCTCCATGCCAGCCAGAGCATGACAAGTGCGACTAATGATCCACCAATCGCCCAAGTCATTCCCGCGTATCCCAAAATCAGTCCCAGCGGAGACAGTAAGATCAGCAGCAGGGTAAAACCTATGGCGATCCAGCCAGTTTTCTTGCCACTGGTGTCGCCATTACTCCACATCACATATCCCGCCTCCTCATACTGCTCGCGCACCATCCAGCTAATCGCGACGAAATGCGGCATCTGCCAGAGGAAAAGTAATGCAAAGAGATACCAGCTACGTCCATCCATCCAGCTGCCACCCTCAAGGTGCGCGATAGCCGCCCAGCCGATCATCGGGGGAATCGCACCCGGGATACCGCCTAACAGCGTGTTCGTGGAACTACGCCGCTTTAGAGGTGTGTAGAGGAAAACATACACTCCAAGAGCTGTAGCCGCGAGGTATGCTGAGGCAGCATTCACCTTGAGTGCCAGGTGAATAATCCCAAATGCGGACAGCGCCCAGCCGATGCCAAACGCGTTCACAGGCACCATCCGGCGAGAAGGCAGTGGACGGTCAGCGGTGCGCTTCATGCGCGCATCTTCCTCGATTTCCATCAGCTGGTTAAAGGCAGCCGAGCCAAATGCCGTGCAAGCCGTGCCAAGTACCGTATGAAAAAGCAGCCATCCATCCTGCACCCATGATCCGTAAAAATACCGCGATGCCAAAAGATAACCAAACACCGTGGTAATCACCACAAAGGTGTTCAGATTCACCTTGGTGAGGGTCGCCAGATCGCCACGCAGAGATGGCGGCCGATCTTCTTTTTTCTTTCGCGCCATGGAAGGTTAGTCGTCGTCGCGTTCTTCCTGCGATGAATCCGCCATTTTGTCCACTGAATCCTCACTACCATACACCATGATCGTGTCACCAGCGTGAATCACATCGTCCTTTCCTGGAGCACCCACAAACTTACCATCGACGCGCCGAATACCCAGAATGACGATATCGTGGTCGTTCGGCCTTGATTCGTAAAGCGCCTTCCCAGCCAGCACATGTCCATCATCGACCCGAAAATCCGAGATACAGAAGCCATCTTCCACGTTGAGTAAAAGTCCATAATCCTGCGCTCTCACTACACCCGCACGCTCCAAGCTAAATTTCATCACCGCATCTAGTGGTCTTTTGATAAAGCCTGTATGTGAGAGAATGTAGAGGCAGGTTACCCCAGCCGCCATCAGCCCCAGCTTACCAAAAATAACGTGACTCCCCTCGTTGTTGTTAACGAAGGTCACAATCAGCGTGGCGAGAGCCGAGGTGAGGCCAATATTACCGAGGATAATGAGGTGCAGCACGATCTTTCGCCGCACGCTGTGATTGACAACCATTTCGGCCTCACTCGTGGTAAAACCAACACCAAAAAATGCCGACGCGGCTTGAAAACGCGATGCATGAAGTGACATCCCGGTGAGGATCAGTGCATTGGTGCCGATCCTAACAATCAGCAAGGATACGATAACGATGATCAACAGTGCTAGTAAAGAGCCAGAACCCATAGCACGTTTTTAAACCCAATATCATCAATTCCAAATACTAAATTTCACTCTCGAGCACGACGCTCACGCAGGTGCTTGAGCAGTAAAATACCGATACCGGCTACAAAGACTGCCGCAAGCAGCCCATATCGATCCATCCATGTGCCAATTTCAAAATCCCCGCTAACACCGGAATACTTGCGCATTTCCGCCACCGCTTTCTCAATTTCTCCAGGTCCAGTTCCATGGACAATTGCTTTTCCTGTCTCGCGTTCAACCAAAACAAAGTGAGGAATCCCCTCGGACGCGTAGCCCTCCAGCATCCCCTCGCTACCATACTCGACCGCCGCCCATTTCATGCCGTATTTTTCCATGTAGGAAATCAGATCCTCTTCCGAGCGATCAGCACCTACCAGAATGATTTGCACAGGCATCTCGTCTTTCTCGCGCATGCGTTGGTATTCGTCAACCAATGGCGGCGTGGTTTTTCTGCATGGTGGACACCAAGAAGCGGAAAAATAATACGCCACATACTGCGTGCTCGCTGAGTGCTGGAACGGCTGCTTTTTTCCACCCACCAGCCGGAACATAGGTACTTCGTCCACGACTCCCGCCGTCAGGTTCCCCGTTAATATTATGAATGCGCACAGCCACTTCGTCATACTGCGAACATCGTCCACTGGCCCACGGCACGCAACCCCTAATGACCTTTGGCAATTGACTAATGCCGCCCCATCCACTAAGCCCACGCACCCATGAGCGACCAGCCGAACACGCCAGAGACCCCACAATCAACTGAAGCAGAACTTATCGCCGTCCGCCGTGAGAAACTCGCGAAGATGCGCGAGCTAGGCATCGATCCCTTCGGTGGTAAATTCGATACCACCACCACTCCCGGTGAGCTGAAGGCTAATTTTGAAGACGGCAAGGCAGTGACCATCGCAGGCCGGCTGCTCGCCATCCGCGACATGGGAAAATCCGTCTTCGCCACCGTTGGCGACGTCGAAGGCCGCATCCAGATTTACCTCAATCAGAAAGGCGTCTCCGAGCAAGACTGGGCGGCATACCAGCTGCTCGATATGGGCGACTGGGTGGGCGTCGAGGGTGAAACATTCACCACCGGAAAAGGTGAGCCGTCCGTGAAGGTGAACAATTTGACCGTGCTCAGCAAGTCACTGCGCCCGATGCCGGACAAGTGGCACGGCGTGGCAGACCGCGAGACAAAATACAGAAAGCGTCACCTCGACCTAATGTCTAACGAAGCGTCCGCTGAGATCTTTATCACGCGCTCAAAGATGATCGCAGAAATGCGCAGCTTCCTGCACGAGCGCGGCTACCTCGAAGTGGAGACCCCGATGCTGCAAAGCGTCGCCGGTGGTGCTGCAGCTCGTCCGTTCGAGACCTATCACAACGCCCTCGGCATGGATCTAACACTGCGCATCGCGCCGGAGCTGTTTCTCAAGCGCCTGTTAGTCGGTGGCTTTACCAAAGTCTTCGAACTCAACCGGAACTTCCGCAACGAAGGTATCTCACGCCGCCACAATCCTGAGTTCACCATGCTCGAGGCTTACTGCGCCTTCGGTGATTTCGAAACCATGGCGGACATGGTCGAGGAGCTCACCTGCCACCTCGCGGAAAAATTCTGCGGCGGCCTCGAGATTGAACACAAGGACGAGGAAGGAAACACAATCCGCACGATCAATCTTCAGCGCCCATGGAAACGTGCCAATTACCACGACCTGATCAAGGACGTCGCCGGCGATGACTTTTTTGACATCACCCCCGAGGCACGTCGTGCCAAGTGCGATGAACTCGGCGTGCAACTCTCCGATAACATGGAGGACTACGAAGTTGTCCAGCAGGTCTTCGAGAAAAAAGTCGAGGAGCACACCTTCGACCCCTGCTTTGTCACCCGCGTGGCATCCGAGTTGATCCCACTCGCGAAAGTCACCCCTGATGGAAAAACTGTCGAGGTTTACGAACTCATCATCAACGGACAGGAAATTTCCCCCGGCTACTCCGAACTCAATGATCCCGACGTCCAGCGCGAGCGCCTCGAGCATCAGGCAGGCGGCGAGGAAGAACAGAAAATCGACCACGACTTCATCGAGACCCTCGAGAACGGCATGCCCCCAGCCGGCGGCATCGGCATCGGCATCGACCGCCTCATCATGATGCTCACCGGAGCACCAACGATCCGGGATGTGGTGCTGTTCCCTCTTCTTAAGAAGAAGGACTAATCTGAACCTAACAAAATTTACGGTGTAGTATCAGCACTTGGCACAGGTTGAGGCTTATACGGCTTAACAACACTCGCTGTCGGTAGATCGGCAGTGAATGTGATGGAAATCGGTTTTAGCGAGGGGATGTAACCGAAGTGAATAGTTTGCCCTGGCTTGAACGAGTTGAAGTAAGTTTTTTTAACGTCAAATTCGTATTTTCCGAAGCTGCTGGACGTGCCAGATGACTCATCATCTGAGTAGCCGCTGGACTCCGTGGCTGTATCTTCAAACCCAACAAGATGGCAGTCACGGATTTCACCATTGAAGATGACGTGAGCCGCATTTTTTTCGGCTTCACTGTTCCACTTTCCAGCTATTTCCACAGAACAGAATTTATGGCCATCTCTAACCCCGATCTTACCGAGGGTCACTGACTCGATGCCGTGGAGTCGATGGGTTTTGGTGAGCTTCATCCTCTTTCCATCGGCTGACACGACGGCTTCGGCAAAGATGACAGTGTCGGATTTTTTTCTGGGATAGGGTGTCCCTTTTTCGATCACATAGTGGAAAGTTGCCTGCTTAATATGAGCAGGGTAGTAGGTGCCAGAGTGAGCCGCTCCATGGATACCGCCCATGGGGTCGGTGACGTGCGTCAAGGTATGATTGATTTCCATCTGCCCCCACTGGCGCTCTTTTTCCGGAAATCTGCTCTTAAAATCAGTGGTAGATTTCAGCATCCGCCCCTGACCTGAAATCAGGGACTCCTCTACCTTTGATAGTGTGATTGAAAAATCGGGATCGGTCTGAGTCTGGGGAAGGCTAGCTGTGGGTATAATAGCTGGCATAGTTGTAAAATAGGGGTTTTTGATCCGGAACTCCTTGGGGATGTTTGTCCCCCGCTTGGCTCTGAAGACAAATTCCTTCTGGTCACGTGACCAACCTCGGAAGGTAACTGCCGAGCGGTGGAGCAGGTCTTCATCAGAGCCGCCAGGACCCGATGCTGTGATCCAGCCACCTGTCAGGTCACGCATTTGAAGGGTTACCTCTGGCTCGATAGTTGTTGCCCGCGCCAATTTCCTCATGTGCTTTGATCGGCTATTCACTCTGCCGTTTTGCAAATAAACATCATGTGGAACTGCTTCGCCGTAGGGATCTGAGAGCTGAATTTGCAAAATGAGCGAGCCTTCATCAGCGGTGAACTTAATCCCCGTGAGCTTGTCACTAACAATATGGTAGGAAGTTTTGATGGAGGCATAGCTGGATGTTCCACTTGAGGTGCTGCCAAAACCTGGCGATTTAAATGAACCGTCAGAGATAGCATTTTCACCCATTTGAAGAATCTTTAAAACGAAGTCATCATCAAACTTGACCTCTGCGATGGGTTTACGAAGGACAAATTCATCGCTACTTCTTAGCCCAGAAAAGAGCTTGCCGCCAAATTGCCAAGTGACGAGTAGTAGCAGCAGAAATATGCCGCCGCCAAAAAACCACCAAATTTTTCCGCTGATTTTATTCATAGAGTGAAAGCTGAGTGAAGAATGGGCAGCGGGTTTATGCCTGCGTCGTCTTGCTTGTAATTGTGCTCAGAAAGCCGGTGGTTTTCTAGTCATTATTGCCCATCTTCTAATCACTATTCGAATCACAAACTGCATGCGTAATTTCCTCTTGCACCCACGCCATCCCAAGCTAAACACCACTCGTGCGCAACAGCAATCCTGCTGTATGCTAAATCCAACATCCTAAATTGATCATGTCAGTACTCGTCGGAAAACCCGCCCCGTCAAGGAGTTCCTTCGCGTGATCGACGCTTTCCAGCACTTTGAAGAGCACTGCGAGGTCTGCCCAATGGACTGGCAAAAAGGCGATGACGCCATGACCGCAACCCACGAGGGTGTTTCAGGTTACCTATCCAAGTAAATCGACAAACAATCATTCAAGCCCGCTCGCCATCTCTCGGTGCAGCGGGCTTTTTTCATAAGAAAGAATGTGCATTCAGTGCGGACAGCAATCGTGAGAGCATGACGAGCGCAGCAGCGAAATCTCTTCCTCCAGAGCCCTAATTTTTTCAGCCGCATTAATCTGTGCTTGGGCAGCCCGGCGCTGTAATTCGAGCACTTCCAGTCGAGCCAGATGCTCATTCATTTCACGAAGCTGAACCTTGGCTACCTGCGATTTTTTTTCGTTTCCTTGGCGGTGCCAAGCATCGGCATTGTGCTTCAATTGCACGAGCTTGGCATTGGTATCATAAACACCATTGCGCACGTCTGAAATAAAGCCCTTTCGCCATTCAAGTTTCGCGTGCCACTGATGCCGTTTTTCTGGGTGTAACCCAGTTGGTTTATTGGGAATAGGCATCTTTTTGATGGTGTTGATCCAAAAATTTTTCACTTCCTGAACGGACAACACCCTATCTGAAGGCGGTATCTGTGGCATCGCATATTGGGCAGCTATGCGGTTCCCAGCGAAAATCATCACACCCACAATGACTCTCGCGGATGGAGAGGCTACCTTTTTTAGCATCGTCAATAATCTAACCATGAGTCTAGGACTACCGCTGAACGAACTTTATTCAATTTTCTTAATCCCGAGCAATAAGCCAGGGCAAACTCATCTTGAATCCCGTGATGCGAGACCTCCCAAAATCAGACAAGCTGTTCATCTGCACGAGCGGATACCCTTGATCTGTGGGTATCCGCGCCCCTCTGTGTTGAATTTATTTTCTAACACTGATGGCTCGAATGAACTCAGATGAGCACGGATCAAACCCTCCGTGTCCCTTGGATTCCTGTGGATTTGGTACCTATGAATGGCACCAATCCTGTAACCATCTATTTTCCAAGATGCGGTAGCCCGAGCAATAAGCCCTACCCAGAAATCTAAATCCACACGAGCCTGTTCATCAAAAGCAGGCTTCTGTATATTTCTCACATGTTGATCGCTTCCTTCGACTGGGAAACATTTTTACCCATTGCCTTCGCGCTGGGAGGCATTCTCGTTTTTATTAGCTTCTGGTGCTTCGTCTGCTGGATAATCTCCAGCTTCGGCGGCTGGGGTCGCATGGCAAAGCGATTTCCCAGAACCAACCTACCTACCGGAAAAAGATTCAGCATGACAAGCGGCTCAGTCGGGCTGGCGAACTACAACAACTGCCTGACGATTCACGTCAATGAACACGGAATCGATTTCGCAGTCTGGCCGATATTTGCGGTCGGCCACAAGCCCGTCTTCATTCCGTGGGCGGATCTCAACAACCCCCAGATTAAGCGTTTCCTCTGGCACAAGTATGCTCGGATCGATGTCGGGTCACCAAAGGTTGCCACGATCACCGTGACTGAAGAGGTTTTTGGTACGTTCAAGGATCTGATGGCTCACTCCATGCCCACGGGCTAGATTAGGCTTCCTCCAGATTCCAGTTTCCCTCATGCTCTGATGAAAGATATCACCATGGAGCATGTATTCATTTTCAACCTAACCACTATGTTCAAAGCCATCTACCTACTCTTGCTGCCAGTATTACTCACAGCAAATCTTGCCGCTGAAAAAGCGCTTTCACTTGCAGCTCCGTTTACCGACAACATGATTCTGCAACGACAGGCTGACGTCCCCGTGTGGGGATTTGATGCTCCGGGCAGCAAGGTCACCGTCGAGTTTGCGGGTCAGAAAAAATCAGCTGTCACAGACAAAAACGGCGACTGGATGGTCAAGCTCAGCCCGCTGAAAGCCTCGGCAGAAGAACGGAATTTCATCGTGAAAAACAACAGGGACGCGACCATCATTCTCAAAGGCACACTCGTCGGCGAGGTCTGGTTTTCTTCCGGTCAATCAAACATGGTCTGGGTCGCAGGCAAAAGCATGTGTCGCGAGCTGGCGAGTGAAATTTCGAAGTCTGAAAAAGACATTCCAATTCGCGAAATCAACATCAACACGGTGTCGGCACTCTATCCGCAAAAAAATGCGACTTCGGACGGAGGCTGGAAAACATCCAAGGCGGCCAGTGGTTTTTCGGCGCTCTCGTTATCGTTTGCCCACCAGCTTTACAAGGAACTCAACGTGCCCATCGGCATACTGCTTAGCGCCCACAGCAACACACGCATCGAGGCATTCACTCAGCGACAGGCGATTGAGTCCCACCCAAAGCTCAAAGGCGACACAGATCTCATCCACGACGGCGATCCACTAACAGATCAAGGTAAAAAAGCTTTTGCAAAATACTACACCGACCTGAAAGCATGGCAGGAAAAGGCAGGGGAAATTGCCGAGGCTGGAGGGAAAATACCCAAGCGGCCTAACATTCCGGGTATCGCCGGAATGTGGCGCGGACCGTCCCAGTTTTTTAACGGCAAGATCAACCCCGTCATCCCCTACGCAATCCGTGGCGCAATCTGGTGTCAGGGAACTAGCAACAACGGCGACGGCAGCATCTACGCCGCCCGAATGGAGGCTCTGGTCAAGGGCTGGAGGGACGCATGGAACATGCCAGACATGCCTTTCTATTTCACCCAGATGCAGGCATACGGCTCACCGGATCCTAACAACGTTGGCTTCGCAGACATCCGTCAAGCTCAGCACCAGTTTTTCATCAATAACCGCGACAATGTCGGCATGGTGGTGCAGTCGGACATGAACTCCGCACGACCCGGCGGCATCCATTACTTCAACAAACTCCACCCCGGCATGCGCATGGCGCGCTGGGCACTCGCCAAACAATACGGCAAGGACGTCGCCTACACCGGCCCGATCTATCAGAGCTACAAAGTCGAAGGCGATAAAGTCGTCGTCTCATTTGAAAAAAGCAGCCTGTTCGGCGGGCTCATGGTCGGCAGCAAAGGCATGGCGAAGGATTACCGCGAGCCAGGCAAATTTGTCGAACCTGCGAAACCGACACCGGGTGAAAAACTCAACCATTTTCGCGTCTGCTGTAAGGATAAGAAATGGCACGCCGCCGAGGCTAAAATTGTTGGCGACACCGTGGTTGTCAGTTCGCCCAAAGTCCCCTCACCTGTCGGAGTACAATACGCTTACAATGCGGTGCCGCTAAACTCGAACCTCTATAACAAGGCAGGACTTCCAGCGACGCCGTTTGCATCGATCGATCACAAACTCATTTTCGAAGAGGATGATGCGGAAAAAGTCGCTGCACAAAAAGCCCGTTACGCTCGCTACACCGATCCCAACTACCCGGTGTTCCAAGTTGCGGAATACTATCGCGACGGAGCCATCATCCAGCGTGACCAGCCGATTCCGGTATGGGGGCACGCTAACAAAGGAGTGAAAATCACGGTCACTCTTGGAGGCGTCACAAAAACCGCGGTGGCAAACGATTTGCAGCAGTGGTCGGTATCATTCCCCGCGATGAAGGCATCTACCGAGCCAATCACCTTAAAAGTAACGTCCAGTCACGAACGTAGCCGCACTGTTAAAAACATCCTCGTAGGCGACCTCTGGTTCCTAACAGGATCTGGGTTACTCACTTCCGAACTTGCCTACAACGCACGCGACAAGGATGCCAAACTCCCCGAACCACTGCCCCACGTGCGTGAGTTCCGCAGGAAAACCAAGGCAAGCACATCCCCCATGCCACGCAAGCGCAGCTTCGAGACCGGAGGCGGCAAGTACCGCTCGTCGTGGATGACCTCCGATTTTTCCAAGGAAGGGCACGGTATGACGATGTTCGCCTACCACTTTGCAAAAACTCTTAACCGCAAAGGCATACCACAAGGATTTATCAGCATGTCGTCCGGTCGTGCTGGCCGCAGCCCACAAATGGCATCGCCTCTTTCGTGGACATCCTATCAAGGCGTCAAAGACATCAACAACTCGGCATTCAAAGCCCGTCTCAACGAACTGTTCCTTCAGTATCCGAATACCGATGTCGCCAAAAGCGCGACAGCCAAACACATTGAGGAAGTAAAAGCCTTCGTCACAACCATCACCACCTCCAAATCAGGAGACCTCCCACTGGCCGCGCCTCCATTTCCCGAAGCCGGAAAAAGCGATGATGTAAAAAAAGATATGATCCCCACCTATGCGTATAACTGGTGTGTCAGCCCACTGACTCCGGTTGCCGTCGCGGGCGTCATCTGGGTGCCATCGGAAGCAAACATCGGCTATACTCCAGCGAATTATGCTACCGAACTCGAAATCTACGCCAAGAGTCTACCTAACACCTATGGCCAAAAAAATATCCAGTTCATCTACGCACAACCTGCTGAGAGTCTACTGAAAGGTATTACCCGACCTAACATCTCGGGTGCCAACAGCATCACACTGAAGGCTTGGCCAAAGAGCCTCAAAGAGATCGCCACCAAGCTTGCGGAAGAAGCCAAATAGGAATGATGAAAAGTTATTATCTAACTCACCTGACTTTCTGTTTCGGAATACTCATCCTGTGCAGCCCATCTCATGCTGCACCCACCGCACGTGACCACGTGCTACTGGTCACCATCGATGACTTGAACGACTGGATCGGCTGCCTCTCAGACCCAGCCAAAGACGGAGATAAAAGCAAACACGTCACCGGCAATGGTCATCCACAGGCGCGGACGCCTAACATGGATCGCCTCGCCCGCCGTGGTGTGCTTTTTACCAATGCCCACTGCCAGGCGCCAATCTGCCGTCCATCGCGCGCCAGCTTTATGTCTGGCCTGCGCCCGACTACATCCGGCATCTACGCCAACCGCCCGCAATACGATGCTAAAGGTCCACTCCAACCCGGCAAACAAGTCCTCTGGATGACCCAACGTTTCGAACAAGCGGGCTACCATGTCTTCACCGCTGGAAAGCTCCTGCACGGGAGCCGCAACAAACCACTCGGTGGCACACCTTGTTTCAAAACCAGTCAAGGGCCCTACCCGCCTAAAAAACTCAACGTCCCCGCAGAAGTCACCAAACCAAGCATCTGGGACATCGGCGCATTCCCGGAAAAAGAAGAAGACTACACCGACCTCCGCATCGCAAAATGGACGGCTAAAAATATCAAATCACCCTACAAGTCAGGTGACAAACCACGTTTCATGGCGCTCGGGTTCTACAACCCACACCTTCCGCTTTTCGCGCCAAAAAAATGGTTCGATGCCGCACCAAGCAAAAAAGATGTCCTCCTCCACTCGACACGTGCCGATGATATGGACGATCTCTCTCCCATCGCCAAACGCATCGCAAGCCGGGTCTCTTTCCAAGCGCCCGCCGATTGGGTAAGGTCAACCGATGCCAATCTCCGCTTGATCACCCAGGCCTACCTCGCATGCACCACTGCGATGGACGATGCACTTGGCAGGGTAATCGACGCACTCGATGCCAGTGACATGGCTAACAACACCTGGATTGTTGTGCTCTCGGATCACGGCTGGCACCTTGGGGAAAAAAACCACATTGCCAAACAAACCCTTTGGACTCGGTCGACGCGCGTGCCGCTGATCATCGTGCCACCCAAGCGCATGAAGGACACCCCTCGTGGAGTCCGCTGTGATCGACCCGCAGAGCTGCTCGATGTTTACCCGACGCTTGTCGCCGCTACAGGCCTCGAACCCTCAGCGCCGGACAAGAAACTCGACGGACTCAGCTTATTACCCTGGATTAATAAACCCACTGCTGAAAAAGCGCGCCCCGCCATCACCACGATCTATGCCCACAATCACAGCCTATGCGACACACGCTACCGCTACACACGCTACGCCGATGGCAGTGAGGAGCTCTACGACCGCCAGAACGACCCGCACGAATTTAATAACCTCATCAAAGAAAAGGAAAGCCGTGACGAGTTAAAAGCCGTGGTGGAAAAACTTTCTGCCTGGATACCAAAGAACGAACCCCGAGGACCCGATCTCGTCGATGACAGAGTGAAGTCAAAGAGCAAATGAAACCACCTCGCATTTCGGCACTGACCCTAACATCACTCATGACATTGTGGATTGCTAGTCCGCTCTCGCTTGCAGATGCCACCCCAGAAAAAAAAGACCTTGTTACCCCGGAAATGACGACCGAGCAGCCTGCTGCCGGTAAACGCGTTAGGCAAACCGCCCCAGAATACAAGGGCACTGATGTCTACCACACCCTCTATCTGCCTACCAATTGGAAGCCTGGTGGGAAATATCCAGTGATCGTCGAATACACTGGGAACCGACACCCCCCATCGGGATCAAAGGGCAAGGTGAAGGACGCCAACCTCGGCTACGGACTAACAGGTGGCGAGGACTTCATCTGGGTCACCATGCCCTACATTGAAAAAAGCGGAAAAAAGAACGCGCTTAACTGGTGGGGTAACCGACAAGCGACCGTCGACTACTGCAAAAAAAACCTCCCACGAATTTGCAAGCAATTTGGAGGAGATGCCAAAAGTGTTTTCATCTGCGGCTTCTCACGTGGTGCGATTGCCATCAGCTACATTGGCCTTGCCGATGACGAGATCGCCACGCTTTGGAAAGGCTTTATCGCCCACGACCACTTCGACGGGCATATCAAATGGGGCTACCCTAACAGCGACCGCGACTCAGCGCTCATTCGCCTTGCTCGTTTGAAAGGTCGACCCGTCCTTGCAAGCGGAACGGGTAATGACTTCCTCAAGGATCATCTTAAACTCGCTGACTTTACTTTCCTCAAAGTTCCTGTGGAAAAAATATTTCGTATCCCCGAGGGAAAAATCATCCACCCGCACACGGATCTCTGGATGCACCGCGACAGCGCGTACCGAAAACAGGCAAGAGATTGGCTGAAAAAATACCGGTAGCTCAACAATCGTCCAGATTGTCTATTGGTCGAAACATTTTGATAGCACACCTAACCTATCCGCGTATCCTTGAGAATCGAATACACCTTCATCGTTGAACGCACGTAGATCCATCACACGGCTGCGCCATGCAGCATTTAGCAGCCTGGCTTTCCTCCTTGTCCACGCGGCTAGCGATGCCGAACCGTCGAAGGCAGCCGCAACTGCGAATTCTGATTACGTTTTTAAAATCTCTCCGAAGACCAAGGAGCTGCTAGATTACTACTGCTTCGAATGCCATGACGCAGACACGCAGAAGGGTGACATACAGCTCGATAATCTTGAGAGCCTCACCCAGCCCGCTCGTCTGGAAATACTGAACAAAGTCCTCGAGCAGGTTTACAGCGGTGCCATGCCCACCAAAAAGGGTGAAGACCCCACAGAAAAGGAGCGCGATGCCATCTCCATGTGGGCACACTCCGAACTGAAGATATTTAACGCCTCAAAGCTGGAGGACAAGCTGCGCTACTACCGCTACGGCAACTATGTAAACCATGATAAACTTTTCCGTGGGGATATCAAAACCGCAGCCTACAGCCCGGCACGACGCTGGAAAGTCAACGAGCTGATCTACCACGAGCGCGTCAATGACATCTTCGAACTCAAAGGAGCACAGAGGCGTAAATCTTTTCACGGCGTTGTTAGGCCATTCAACTTACCCAAAATTTCGGGAGTCCGATACTACGATAACCAAGCCGTCGAAGGCGGTCAATTTCTCACTCTACTTTCCAACGCAAAATGGATCGTCGGCAAGCAGCTCCGCACTGCCATGCTGAAAAGCGGCGACTACAAACATTCTCCCGACTATCTCAACGCTAAGAAAAATCGTGACCGCAATATCAGCAGGAGATTCCCGGACGAGCAGTGGACTCCCCGCACAACGCCTGAAGTCCTCGAGAGCATCATCACCCAGAAAACGCCACCGCAAGATGATCAGCTCAAAGCGGCGATCACCTACCAGTTTCAAGTCGTGCTCCAGCGCGATCCCACATCCGCTGAGATGCACAAGTATCTCAGCTTCACCAACGACACCTTAAAAATAAGCGACAAAGCTAGCGCTGTGGAAAAAATGATGGTGTCCGTCATTATGGAGCCGGAGTTCCTCTATCGCAGTGAATTTGGCGATGGCAAGCCAGATCAACACGGGCGTATTATGCTCACCCCTCGCGAAGCAAGCTACGCGCTCGCATACGCACTAACAGATAAAATCCCAGACCCCCAGCTGGTGAGCGCAGCCAAGTCTGGCAAGCTCAATACGCGGGATGATTACAAACGCGAGGTTCTCAGAATGCTTGAAGATGACAGCATCGAGAAGCCCCGCATCCTCCGTTTTTTCCAAGACTACTTTGGCTACCACGGCATTTATGATGTTTTCAAAGATGAGGAGAGATTCATCGGCAGTTATAATCCACACCGAGTCATCTCCACAAAATACGTTTATAGAATACCGGGCAAGATTGCTCAGGAAGCGGACACACTTGTTGAGTGGATTCTGAAAAAAGACCAAGACGTTTTCAAAACCCTTCTCACAACAGACCGCTACTTTGTTCACCATACTGGCGACAACGAGGAGATGAAACGCAAGATGGAAGAAACCATAGTTGCAGAAAAACAAAAACGAAAAACATACAACGCACTCAAGGATCTAAAGGGCAAAGAGCTTCGTAAAGCAGCCCAGCCATACATCAAAGCAGGGCACTTAAGAGGTCGTTTCGATATCTCCATGAATTTCTTCCGCAACCTGTTTGGTGAAGATGGTAAAAATGGCTTGGGAATAAATCCCATTCCTAAAAAATTTGGTCATGGCTCAGGGAATGTCAATTTGTTGCACTCTCTGAAAATGTATAACTTGGATTACAAGACATGGTCTTACGAGCCTAACCAACCATTCAAGTTAGAAAATCGCGCTGGTATGCTTACCCACCCGGCATGGCTCGTTTCCTTCTCTCACAATGCCGTCACCGATCCTATTCTGCGGGGTAAGTGGGTACGTGAAAAACTGCTCGGAGGATTTATCCCGGACGTGCCCATTACCGTGGATGCCAAGGTGCCAGAAGATCCCCACAAGACCTTGAGGGAAAAATTCTCCATCACCAAAGCCAAAGACTGCCGCTACTGCCACGAGCAGATGGATCCTCTTGGTTTCACTTTTGAGAGTTACGATGATTTTGGACGTTTCCGAAAACAGGAAGCGATCGAGTATCCAGAAAATCTCATCTCAACAGGCAAAACCACGGAGCTGGGCGTAAATGGTGTCTTTATCAATTTTCCAGTTCCCAAATACAAAACCAAACCTGTCAATCCCCTCGGCTACATCGAGGGCACGGGTGACGAAAAGCTCGATGGCAAAGTCAACAATGCCCAGGAAATGATGCACCGCCTCGCGAAGTCTGATCGTGTTCGTCAGGTCTTCATCCGCAATGTCTTCCGCTACTTTATGGGCAGAAACGAAAAGCTTTCAGACTCGCAAACTCTCATCAGTGCCGATAAGGCTTACCTAGAAAGCGGTGGCAGCTTTAAAGCACTGATGGTATCCTTGCTCACTTCAGATTCATTCATGTATCGCAAAAACTAACTTCATCCACATCACACCATGAACAGCAGAAGAAATTTTATGAAGACCTCCGCAGCCGGATTATTCGGTATGGCGGCGCTTCCATCCTTTGAGCGATTACATGCAGGCATCGGCGCAGCTACACCCGGCACGCCACGCTTCATTTTCCTGCGCAAGAGTAACGGCACGTTCCCCACTGAGCTAGTGCCGCCATCACTTAGTAATGCCGACAAAAAGAAGGAGCTAGAGAAGCAGGCTTTTGAGGTAGATCTCGATAAGCATGAGCTTCCCGACTGGATGCAGTCGCTGACCGAGCACAAGGACAACCTCTGTATCCTCCAAGGCCTCTCCGCCAAGATGTGTACGATGGGTCACTCCACTTACCAGTCGCCACTCGCCGTGTCCCGATCAGCAGAGCGGGTCGCCACCATCACGCGTGCCTCGGTCGATGTGGAACTCGCACGTATGTTCCCCACTCCATTCGAGCATATCGAGCTGACCTGCGCAGCTAACAGAAAAGGAGTCGTGCGCGGCATGTCATCCATCGGCCC
>JBGCEU010000135.1:0-4636 GCA_045106535.1 Akkermansiaceae bacterium
AGTCACCAGTGCGTATTTGTTAGATGTAGGAGAAAACGGTAGGCATGCCTGGTGGATCGGGCCTGAAAACCATCGCGCCAAGGTGACACTCGGTAATCAGTCGCGTAACCTCTCTGCATCTGAATGGGAGACAGCGCAGGGCGATACCCCGGAAGTCGGTGTTGGTGAGTTGGACGGGCTCGAAATCATAGACTCGGCAACTTGGGATGCCGACCGACTGATCACGCGGAGCACGCTTACCCCAGCTGGAGCGACCAGGGATGACGTGCGTGGTTATTTTTTCGATGTCACCTCGTATAGTCAGGGTGTGATTGCGAGTGTGCGTTCTGGTCACTTAAAAAAAGATCTTAGCCTACTCTTTGAGCGTTCCGGAAGTAGCCTGCCAGATCCATATCGATACAACTCGAGTGATATCAGGGAGCCATCGATCCGGCCGATGAGTCCCGATCTCCTGTCTAAGAGTCCTAAGATTACCGAGCGTCATTTCGCATCGTGGACAAACATGCACCAATATTACCGAATGTATCGACAAGACGGCGATAACACAGGTCGTGGTACTAGAACATCACGCTCGCTGGAATGGGATAGCATCGATCCTTACGCAACAGCACAAGTACCTCTACTGTATCGTGATAGATCGAATGCCAATCAGTGGCATGGTGATGATTCCTATCAGAGGTTGCCTGTTCTGGCTAAGCTGACATTTATCTACAGCACAATGACTGAGCGAGTGAATCCCGCTAGTACTACGGATCTACGCTACAGATTATACCTTGTCTACACTCCAGTTCTCACCTACTGGAATCCTTACAACGTCGAATTGAGAATACCCGACAATACCATGGGTTGCCTTAGTTCTACCTATCAGGTGCTTCCGATGCACTGGCAGTTATATATGGGGAACATCGCCCAAAAAACTGAGCTTTCTGGTTTGTTTACAGGTAATGCACATTCTTTTTTACGCTCAGCAAATGGTGGCGATATTATTTTCAAACCTGGTGAAATTAAACTTTTTTCACATACGGAGATCAAACCACAAAGTAATGGCCAGCGTGACCCGTTAGATCTGGTAGAAGGTTTTGACCCCATGGCATACGGCGGAGACCGGAGGCAGCTCAGTGTGCGCAGAGCAAATGAAAACCCAGGGCTCGCCGTCACTTTTGGCCATTCTATATGGGGGGGTAATGTTAATTATGGTAATACTCCAGGTTCATTATGCCACACGCCTTTTTGGCTGCCGCAGGGAGAAGACAGAGGAACAGCTTTCAATTGGAACTATCCAGTCATGTATCAGAATGATTGGTTTAATCTTTCTCAAACATACACGCCGATGTCGAACGATCCTATGCCGTCGGGAGGAGGTGTGGCTGCCAGACCCGGAAACATTGTTCGCTGGCTATTTTCTGATAATGACCCAGTTCCCGTTGCATACGCTCAGCTTACTTTGAAAAGTGTGTCAGAGTTTAACTACGAGAGTATCAATTGGGATCAAGATTGGCGCTCGCGAAACTGGATACAGGCTCCTCCGTTTTATTTTGGCAATAATATGCATATTTCTGAGAACGATGACATCGCGCATACCCAACGTCTCGACAATGCCTATGTGATGAATTTCGGACCCATGACTGATCGCGAGATGCCGAAAGTCGTGGGGCACATCGGTACACGTGCTTTCCTCGGATCAGGTGCCAATCCTTATGAGAAAGTGACGGCTGCCCCTGCTCTCGAGTTGCCAACCGCACCACTTGGATCCCTTGCGGGATTTTCGGGTATGAGAATCAATCCTGGTTGGGCGGATCCTCGCGAAATGAATCCTGACCTTTCGATTGAGGGTAAAGGTGGAAGTAATACCAGCCGGGGCTCGTTTTTTTACGCTCTTGCCAAAACGACCGCCTACCAAAGCGGAGTCACTGGCCCCGGGATAGGCAACTCTTTCCTCCACCCGATGATTCCAAGTACAGATATTTACCGCTATTTTAACAATTCTGTTAGCTCTGATCCTGCGCACCGTAATCACCCACTGGATAACGTTAGCTATAACGATAACAAAGTTTTTTGCGACTACTGGGATCATGCTTTCCTTCTGAACGATGCTATGTGGGATGATTATTTTATCTCATCACTTGCTGACCAGACACGACCTGGAGCGTCAGGTGCGAAAAGTCTGAGCGAGAATCTGGATCGCCTCGTCTCAGAGGAAGAGATTTCTAACATCCGCTATCGTCATTACCAAACGGGAGAGAGCCGCACTGAGATTAAGTCTGAGCTTCAGGCTCAGGATGGCTACTTAAAAGCTGCGAGGCATTTGATGGTGGATGGCTCGTTTAACGTCAATAGCACATCCGTGGATGCGTGGTATACTTTGTTTGCTGGAATCCGTGAACGGCAGCTCGTTTTTCGTGACCATAATGACAACCTCAGGGAGATAAATGTCCCTTCCAACAAGCGCATTGCATTGGCGAGATTCAATACTGAAATCACTGACCAGGAAATGGATGATCTTGCGGATGGTGTATCGTTGCCCGACGGCAGGAAGGCATGGAGTGGTGTCCGTTTTTTAGATGACGCTCAGCTGATCAAACTTGCTGAGGAGTGTGTAAAGCAGGTCAAACTCCGCGGGCCTTTTCTAAACTACTCTGAATTCATTAACCGCCGCTTATCTGATGATGAACTCGGTATTATGGGTGCCGTGCAAAGTGCCATTGATTACGATAATGATAATCCCGATTCTCGGTCGATTAACTATCTCTTCAAAAGCAATTCAGCCTTTATGATTCAAGAAAGTGACTACGGTGATCATTCTTTTGCTACGCCAGAGGCAGCTGAGGGCTCGCGTTTTGCAGGCATTCCGGGATATGTAATTCAGTCTGACCTACTTAAGCCATTGGCCAACACACTGTCAGTAAGAGATGATACTTTCCGGATAAGAGCCTATGGTGAATCACTGGATGCTGGCGGAAATGTGATTGCTAGAGCATGGTGCGAGGCCATCGTGCAGCGTTTCCCAGAATACAGTGATCCTACTAATGACGACCATGTCGCTGCACGGGCACTCAATTCTCAAGGCGCATTTGTTGACAATGCCGCTTTTTCAGAAATAAATAGTCGTTATGGTCGGAAATTTAAGATTAAGAGCTTTCGTTGGCTCAGCAAAGATGAGGTCTGATATGTCTTTGTGTTTTATGATGAAACCTCTCTTCTCTGTTATAGCGATGGTATCTGTTCTTACTTGCCCATTGTCAGCACAAAATCCCTCTGGCAATGAGTCAGGTGATAGAAAATTGAGAGGTCGTCTTGCGTGGATCGTGGCAACTGGAATCCCTGATGATATTGATAATCCAGTTACTGTGCAGATAGGCAAAGATCTGAAAAAGGTAACACTTTCAAAACGATCACCTAGCCTGCCGATAAAAATTCCCCAAAGTGGAATTATCAGAATTGTTAAACAGGTTCCAAATCCAGAGCATCCTGACGAGCCCATGTGGATTACTCTTGGCCAAGCCAAAATCTCGGAGGATGTCAAAAAAGCTATGATCATTCTAGTGCCCATTCAGCCCAAGAAGGGTTCTAGTTTGATTTTTCATACCACGGTCAAAGATTTGGCAGGGTTTAGGGGAGGGGACTCGCTTTATATTAATCTATCAAAAATAGAGGTTGCCGTGCGACTTGGGGAAAAAGCTCTTAAGCTTAATCCGGGAGATATCAAGGTGCATTCTGCAAGAGGGGTAACCAAGCCAACGAACACTCCAATTAGTTATCACTACATGCATCCAGTAAAGAAAAAATGGAGCCTGATCAGTGCTTCCACTGTGGTTATTCGCCCTACCCGTAGGGAAATTTGTATTTTTAGTTGGGACACTAAGTTCAAGCGCCTTAACTATCATGGGGTAACTTTCCCAGTGAGCCGAGATTGAAATTCTCCGGTCTACTGCCTTACCTATAGGGATACCGATCAAACTCCGGATTTTCAGAAGTGAAACGTGGATCCTTGGTTTCTTTGAGGTAGCCTAACAGTTTTGATTTCAGCATCTTTATAGTGTCGGCATGTTTGGGGTCAGACGCGAGATTCTGAGCAAGGTTAGGGTCTGCCCGGCAATCATAGAGTTCCATGGCTGGGCGCATACTAAAATAGAGGTTACCACGAAAATTGACCCCAAGGAGCTGGATGTCAGTATATTCATGGTCATATGTTGAATCGTCAATTTGGCGATCAGGTTGCTTCGTTTTCTAGAAATAATATATTTGCATTGTGCATACAAAGTTGTTTGATTGAAAGCTGACCATGAAAAGCTTCTTCTACGTTTATCACAAGCCACTTTCGCATCGCGGTAGTAGATTACAATCGCCCGGATTCGCGTTGATTGCGACAATCTCGGTGATGGTTCTGTTAACGCTGATTGCCTTGGCTATGCTTAGCTTATCGACCATTACGACCCGTGAGGGTAGTAACGTGTCTGCTCAACTCAAAGCACAAGCTAATGCAAGGCTTGCTCTCATGATTGCTCTGGGCGAGCTGCAACAGGAAATGGGGCCAGACATGCGGATTAGCGCTGAGTCGGCAATTTTGGATACGGATGAGTCGACCGCCGCGATCGATGGCATGGCTCAATCACGTTGGCTATCCAGCTATGATTCC
>JBGCEU010000136.1:0-3902 GCA_045106535.1 Akkermansiaceae bacterium
TCCATTTCATATCGCCCTTTGGGAGCGATCCCGCCACGCGCATTGTTATTCCAGAATATGCAATTGGTGTAGGTGTTTCCGGTGCTGGCGTCATCGGCTCCATTGTAGTTTCCAGTGAAGGTGCAGCCATCGACCACTATGAATGAGCCGTTGAAAACTGTCAGTGCTCCTGATCCATGGTCTTCGTTAAAACCGTATTTGGGGAAAGCAAAGAAATTCAGTCCTCGATTGGAGATGTTTCCTATAAACAGGCAATTGCGAATTTCCGCGCGATTACCCGGACCAAACAGATCAATGGCTGAACCCGTGATTTGTGAGCTGTTGTTGCGAAAGACGCAATTGACGATCAATAGAGCGTTCTCGGTGTAGCCGCAGTTTTCAACCGAAATTGCGCCGGCGCAGGGGGATGTGTAGTTGCCATAAATTTCACAGCCATCAATCGTAGGGTAGCACCGCCCCCAGGTTTTGATGCCGCCGCCATCAGCGTAGTAGATATAGCGTTTCTCCCTAAGCCCAGGCAGATTAACAGGAGGCTGCATCGCTGGATTTTCTTTTCGGGTTACATAGTGGTTAGCTCCCGTGATCTTGAATCCGCGGATAACCGTATCTCTGGAAATTCCATCCCCAAAATAAACGACATGGTTCACGACTGCTGGATAACTGGCTACTGAAGGGTCCGCGATTTCAGTGTTCTCGGCTGTTAGGACTACATCTCCTTTTGCAAGTAGCTTGATGCCGTCATGTTTGGAATTTAACCAGATCATCGACTGGCCGTGCTCATGGGGGCGATATGTTCCTTCGTGTACCACCACGGTCTTGTATTCGGGATGTGCCGCAGCGGCATCAAGAGCGTTCTGGATCGACATACCAGGCCAGACATGAAATACCCCCTCTGGGTCTGGTTTGCCTGCCTCTCGAGGTGTGGGAGGTTTGTTGGTGGGTGCCTGTTGGGGCGGCTTAGTGCTTCCAGATGATGTGCTGGTGTTGCGGGCATCAAATACCTGGTAAAGATAAGCGCCCAAGAATGCCGCCGCTATGGTAGCCACCCCTATCAGCAAGAAATTTTTACTCTGTTTCGCTTGATTTGACATGGCTTGTTAGATCGATTGTATTGCAGCCGCTGAATAACAGATTACTAGTGAGCTCGTTACAAGTCGGCAAGTAAAAACGAGACGGCCTAGGGGAGTTCAGTGACCCAATGTTATTTAATCTTAATGCTATTCACGATACTTTGCCTAGGGCTGCCTTTTCCCTTGTAGGAATGATTTCCAAGGGATATTTTTTTCTCGGATATTAGCATCTCTACAAAGGTCGGAGTGCGCCGTTATCCGAATCACATGAAACCAGTTTCACACTTACTTATGCACTCAATTCTGTTTCGTCTTACCAGTGTATTGATTTGCCTCGCAGCGCTGGGATGCTCTGATAAAGAGCAGCCATCACAAGTAGAATCGCAATCACCCGCTGAGTTTGCCGATGCTCGGATCGCGCGCATGATCGCATCCGAGGAACTTGTCCTGAAATTTACCCCTAAGCTGAGAGGGCTAGGGTCGCTTATGGTCAGTGGATCGAGTGAAGGCCTCGCGGGAGAAGTCGCCAAGATGCAAGGATGGAACAAGCTGGACCCTAGCCATCGCTGGACCAGTGCCTCGTTTGGAACTTTATCAGCGGAATTTAAACAGGATCACTTTGTCATGAAGACAAAATTCGAAGGGGTTCGCCGAGGGGATGACGGCACCATCATCGGGGTAAAAGCAAAGCAGAAACTCTATCTGGAAAAAAAACAAGGTGCCGATGACTGGACACTTGTGAATTGGGTGCCTTTGGAATTTAAAACCGACCAATCACCGCAGCCGATTTTTGAGGAGGTGTTGGATAAGGCACTACCTGATCCGGAAGCCCGTAAGGTCGCCCGGCACTCATACCACCGTGAGGCCATCATCAAGAGTTTTGTCGGTAAGAAAAAGGAAGATTTGGTTGGGCTGTTCACTGTCACCAACCCTCCGGCTGTGGATTTGGGGATCGATGGCACCTATCAGTATCCCACGGTCAGTGTTGTGGACTATGATGGTGATGGTCATGAGGATATGTTTCTTAGTGCTCGATGGGTCGAGCCACAGCTATTCCGTAATCGTGGCGACGGCACCTTCGAGGACGTGACAGCTGATGCCGGGCTCAAGGTGGAGGGCCATGTGAATTTTGCCCTGTTTGCCGACTTCGATAACGACGGCGACCCTGATGCCCTGTTGGGAAGGGTGAGGGGACCCACACTCTATTTCCGTAACGATGGTGGCAAATTTACCGACATTACGCGCACGTTAACGGATCTAGGTTTCCAGTATTTCGTTTCCAGCGCAGCTGCGACTGACGTCAATGGTGACGGCCTGCTCGATGTTTATTTATCCACCTACAGCTCTCGCTCGTTGGGTTCTCAGTGGATGGAAAAATATCTTCCCCGTGAAGAGTCCGAGGCACTCAAAGAAATTCTCAAAACCGAGGTGAAGTTTCTCGATGAGCGCGGGATCGCAAACGTCCTGCTCATGAATCGCGGAGGCGGGCGACTTGAGCGTGCGGGAGGTGAAGTAGTCAAACTATGGCGCAAGAGCTACCAGCCACTGTGGTTTGATGCCGATAACGACGGAGATGAGGATCTCTATGTGTGCAATGACTTCGGCCCGGACACATTCCTCCGTAATGACACCCCGCGCGGTGCGAAAGACCCAGTTTTTGTCGATGCCTATAAAGAGATGTTCCCTGAAGGACAGATGGCATTTGGTATGGGAGCATCTGTGGGTGACTACGATAATGACGGTGACCTCGATTTGTTTGTTTCTAACATGTATTCTAAGGCAGGAAATAGAATAGTTCCCGCCATTGGCGACTCAGATCCCAGGATACTCGTGGCAGCGCGGGGAAACTTCCTTTACCGCAACGATGGTGGCGTCTTTAAGCAAGTGGCGAAGGCCGACGCCGCTGAGACCAAGGTCGGTTGGGCATTTGGGGGTCAGTTCGCGGATTTCAACAACGACGGCTGGCTCGATCTTTACGTGCCCAGCGGTCTTTACTCGGCACCGAAGGAAGTGGCGACGGAGGTTGATTTGTGAAGTTGCTTTTGGAGCACGGTCGTGCTCAATGATCCAGGGCAAAGCGAGGAGTTCCGCGAATCACAGTATTGGGAGTCGTCTTTGTTAGATTTCAAGGCGATTGTTACCCTGCCGGATGGACGTCAAAGAAGCAATTCGCTGAGCGGAGGCGAACGCAATCGTCTGGTAATGCGAAGTGGTGATAAATTTATTGATAGATCTCTTGTGAGCGGTGTTGACTGTCGAGAAGATGCCCGGTCATTCAGTTTATTAGATTATGATAACGACGGCTGGGTGGATATTGCGTTGGCCAGTGTCAATGACAAGCGACTGCGGCTGTTCCGTAATCGATTTGGCGACCTTGGCGCGAAAGGACGGGTGGTTGAAATTACTTTGCGTGGAGCTAACAGTGAAGCCGCCGTATCATCTCGCAGTAACCGAGATGCTGTGGGTGCCTTTCTCACAGTCGAGACAAGTCAAGGTAAACGAGCCTACAGAAAATCGATCGGCGAGGGCATGGCAGCCCAGAATTCAGGTCGGATTCGTGTCACCTTGGCAGAAGGGGAGCAGCTGAAAAATCTATCAGTCCGCTGGCCGTCAGGAAAAGTGACCAAGCTCGATTCCATAGCGGAAAAAGCGCGTATTGAAATGATCGAGAGTTCCGATCAGTGATCTGTTATGCCGTGACAGTGAGGTTTGCTATGGTGATTCCATTTTAGCTGGGCCCACAGTTCCTCCCTCGACGAATTCCGCCTTGGTGAGGCTCTGGCGGTGGTCATCTTTTCCGCGCGCGATGTTGTTAGTCCATTGCAGGATACG
>JBGCEU010000137.1:0-12779 GCA_045106535.1 Akkermansiaceae bacterium
TACAGGCGAAAGTTATTACAAGGCAGCGACCACACAGCCTTTGAGCAGACGTGGACAACTTTCCCGTATCGAGAATTACCAACCGCAACGATCCTGCGCCACGGTTCAGCGAGCAGTTGGCATCCGCGCCCAGACGCAGATCATTTCCAACGCCTGCGCGTCAGGAGCCAATGCAATCGGCCACGCCTATCAACTTATCCGATCAGGTCAGCGCGAGGTCGCACTCTGTGGCGGCTATGACGCTCTCTGCGAGATGGTTTACGCCGGATTCGATTCCCTGCAAGCGCTCAGCGTCTCGGGTATTCCACGCCCGTTTGATGCCGACCGCGATGGTCTAGCACTCGGAGAAGCCGCTGCCGTGTTTGTGCTCGAGTCTGAAAATGCCATGCTCGCCCGCGGAGCCACCCCGATTGCGGAAGTCTGTGGCTATGGCATGGCGACAGATCTTCACCACCTCACCCAGCCACATCCGGAGGGAAAGGCAGCCGTCAGCTCGATGTCTGCCGCGTGCTCCGAAGGCGGCATTTCCCCCAAGGAAATTCAGTATATCAATTCACATGGAACCGGCACACCGCTGAACGACGTCGCTGAAGCCCACGCCATCTGCGAATGGGCTGGCGATCACGCCAAGAACATCATGGTGAGTTCCACCAAGTCCGCCATGGGGCACTCACTGGGTGGTGCGGGTGCCATCGAATCAGCCATCTGCGTCATCGCACTGAGAGAAAATCTGGTGCCAGCGAGCCTAAATGTTAGAGTGCCCGATGAAGCGTGCGGCTTTGATCTGGTACAAGAGCCACGCCAAACAGAAATCGACACCGCGCTGACCAACTCGTTCGGGTTTGGCGGCTGTAATGCCTCCCTGATTTTCCGTAAGACATTATGAGCATCTCACAGACAGATCAACTCTACGTACACGGATACGGCTGTGTTTCTGCAGCAGGAAATTCGCCTACCGAACTCTATCAGTCGTGTCTCTCGGCAGAAAACATTCCGGTCACCCAGCTGGAGCGAAGTGTTGACGAGGAATTATTTACCTACCCAGTCAGAGCCGTCGACCAGACAGCCCTTCGCGCCGCCATGCCAAGGCATCCACGCCTGCGCAGATCAAGCAGCGTTACGAAATTCGCCATCACCGCTGCTACTCAAGCTCTCGGAGACGAGCGCATAGCCGCCATCCAGAGTGGTGATTTAAAAATCGGCATCGTAGTGACTTTTTTCAACGGCTGCGTGAATTACTCAAATAGGTTTTATTCGGAAGTGTTAGATGACCCCTCGGTAGCAAGCCCCATCCTCTTTCCGGAGACTGTTTTTAATGCTCCCGCTAGCCACGTCGCGGCATTCCTCTCTTCACCCGGCCCCGCATACAGCCTCATCGGAGACTCCGCCGCTTGGTTCTCCGGCATCCGCGTGGCAGGCGACTGGTTACGTGCCGGCGACGTCGATGGCTGTCTCGTAATCTCAGCCGAAGAGCTCGACTGGCTGAGCAGTGAGGCACTGGGTTATTACGCCCGCGGCATGGTTGCTACAGAGGGCTCTGCCGCAGTTTACTTGGAACAAAGCACCTCGGACATTCAACTCGAAACACTCGACGGCCCACACGACTTCACATCAGGCGCGGAACGGAAATCCGCACTCGCGCAGTTATGGGAAATCGAAAAATCACCGGAGCATGACTTACTGGTCGACGGGCTGTTAGGTGTTGAAAAAATTGACCGCCAAGAACAAACCACGCTATCAGACTGGACAGGTTCCCGGATGAGTCCACTGACGAAACTTGGTCACGGCATGGGTGTGAATTCCGGATTACAAACGATCGCAGCTCTCGAATCACTCACCGCCGATCACTCGAGCGCGCTCGTCTTTTCCGCAGGCGGCAACCAGCACGCATTTGCTGCCCGATTATCCAAAGCCTAACACTATTAACTCATGGACACACCTCCCTGTATTCTCATTACCGGCGCTAACGGCGGACTAGGCCGCGCAATCGCTCGGCATTTCCTGACTCAGGACGAAACCTGTTTTGTCTACCTCGGCGTGCGCAGCAACCGCGATCACGCAAATGCCCTTGTTGCTGAATACCCGGATCGCGCCCGAACACTTGCTCTCGATATCACAGATAAGGACGCGTGGTCGGATGCCATGGCTGGTATTGAGTCGCGTGGCCGGAGTGTCAGCGTACTTATCAACAACGCCGGCCACCACGACGACCATCTCATGGCGATGATGCCGGAAGACGCATGGCATGGTGTTATCGACGCGAACCTCAATGCCGTTTTCACCGGTAGCCAAGCCGTCTTACGTGGCATGATGACGAACCGCTTCGGACGTATTATCAATATCGCTTCACTCAGCGCGCTACTTGCCCCTATGGGACAGACCAACTACGCCGCAGCCAAGGCTGGTGTGGTCGCCATGACGCAGAGCCTCGCCAAAGAAGTCGCCCGATCCGGCATCACGGTGAATGCAATCTGCCCTGGCTATATCGAAACCGAAGCAATCAGCGACATGGATCCCGAGAAGGCAAAAGGAATAAAAAAAAGCATCCCGATGCGCCGATTCGGCAAGCCTGAGGAGGTGGCTAGCCTCGTTTTTTTCCTTGCAAACAAAGAGTCCAGCTATATCACGGGAGCCCCGATTAAAATCGACGGGGGAATCTTTTAAAGCCGCTATGTCCGACACTTCAGCACTCCATCAGAACATTAAAGAAGTCCTCGTTGATGAGCTTATGCTCGATGAGACCCCTGATGAAATCGGAAACGACACACCACTGATGGGACCCGATAGCCTTGGGCTTGACTCCGTGGACGCTCTCCAAGTCGTCGTCGCCATCGAAAAGCATTTTGGTCTGAAAATATCAGATGCCGAAGCCGCCAAAGGTATACTCAAGTCGGTTAATACCATTGCCGACGCCATCCAGGCCAACGCTTGATCGCATGATCACGTAACCTGCCGCTAATCTCTCATGAGGGCATGACAGCATCACGCAAAGTCAAAACAACCCTCGCATTTCTGATCAAGCTGTTAGGAACCTCGCTTTTTCTCTACTGGGCATTTTCACAACTCGAGGATAAGGAGGCACTCTGGAAGAACTTCCAAGCAGCACTCCACTCTCCCAGCTGGGTAATTTTAGGATTAACAATGGGTGGGCTTACAGTAGCAGCGACGGCACTGCGGCTCTACATTCTTCTCCGTGCTCAATCGGTCGATGTCACTCTTCTTTACATCGGTAAAATAACGTTGGTCTCTTCCATGTTCAACATTGTCTCCTTTGGAACGGCTGCGGGAGATGCCATGAAAATGATCTGCATCATGCGGAGGAACCCTGACAAAAAAATTGTTATCACCATGACCGTGATGCTCGATCACATGATCGGCTTCGCGTCAGGGGGTGTTATTTTTTTAGTATGTACCTGGGGCATGGGGGTCATCGACACCGTCACCAGCGACACCGTCAAGCACGCTCTGATAGCCGCAAGCATTTTCCAAGCTGGAGGGCTTGTCTTCATCACTCTGATGCTTGGTGCTGCCACGACTCGGGGCCTTGCTAAATTTCGCGAGAAACTTCCACGGTTTTCTAACAACAAATACATTAAGTCCGTTTCCGAGTCACTGCATCTGTTTCGCTCAAGATGGCGTGCCGTGATGACCGCGCTCGCCGTCTCCTTTGTGCTCTCACTTTCTTACTACTTTACCTTTCATGCGGCATTGGGGACGATACACGTCAGCGTGCCCGTCCCCGCACTACTCTCAGCCATGCCATTGGTGGATGCCGTCAGCGCGTTGCCCATCAGTGTTTCCGGGCTCGGCGTCCGTGAGAAGACTTTCGATTTTCTATTAGGAGAGATGGCAGGCATCAAACCAAGTGCCGCTATCACCGCATCGCTGATCGGATTTATGTTCCACCTTTTCTGGGGTTTGGTCGGTGGACTATATCTAGTATTTGACCGCTCGATTTTTTCCGCAAAAGACCGTGCTATGCTCGCTGAGCAGGAGGACTAAAGCACGAGCCCTATCTGCTCGCGGATACTAGCTGCCACGGCTTCGATATCGCGCTCACCTTTTGCGTGAAGAGTAGCTGCTAAACCAGCTGCCTGCCCCGTAGCGAGACATGTCCCCATCACCCGCACAGAAGCGAGAGCTTCGTGCGTGGCAGACATACATCTCCCGGCAAAAAATACACCGTCTACATCGGCACTCATCAGCGAGCGCAAAGGAATCTGAGAAGGATCATTATTTTCAAAATATCGTAACCTCGGCCCCTTGGCATTTTCCCGTAATTCGAGTGGCCACGTAGCTAGAGCAACGGCGTCACTAAATGTCTCTCCGGTGATGATATCCTCAGCACGAAGTTCATATTTACCGCTCCAACGCCAGGACTCACGGATGCCTAACACGGGGGCAATCTGAGGCTCTGAAGCTTTAGAAAATGCCGAGTAATTCTCACGCAAGAATACATAAATCCTAGCCGCTAGGTCTTTACCCTGATCAGTTACTTTACTGACAGACTCCTCATCATCGGGATTCCAGCCAGCACCCCCTGCTTCAAGATCCATACTGATGAAAAACTTATCCTTGGTCGGCGACTGCCTGATAGATACCCCCATCGCCTCAGCGGGCAACTCACCCGACTTCACGGCATGCACGATATCGAGGGCGAGACGCATTCTGAATGACTCATCGCCAGCTTCGTTTTCAACGTTTGAGCATGAAAAAATAACCGCAGGGCGCTGAAGCTTCTCACTCTCAACCTTCAGGCGGGCTGCGCCAAGAAACTCGGCAACCAGAGCATTCGCCGAGGCATCAACAACACTTCCGCAGCTGATAGTGTGCTCGTTATCTTTGGCTCTTACTTGAACCTTAAATCCATCACCGTCCAAGGACACGCCCACACACTCAGACCCTAACAATAAACTTAGTGTTGGCTCTTTAGTTACAAGATCCTTGGTCAGGCTATCATAGACCTCGGGGTCTTGTGGAAGCACATAAAGACGCCCCATCTTCTCAGGCTGACTGACACTAATCCGCTGTCGTATTTCTTTTTCAATCTCCTCCGGAAGGCCGGGATTCGCTACCACAGGTGGCTGCGATACATCAGGATGATAGAGGCCGCAAAAAGTGTGCACCATCGCTTGGCTTCCCATCCCGCCGAGCATATTAGACATTTCCAAGAGCACCACCTGGCTTCCCATACGCGCCGCAGCTAGTGCAGCGCTGAGACCTGCGCTACCGCCGCCTACCACCACCACGTCCGTATGACTGGGCATCATCATTTTTTCCCGTCAACCAATGCCGCCAGAGCCTCTAGCGATTGAAAATGCTTCTTATCCAGATCACCAGGCTCGATATGCACATGCATTTCTTGTTCGAGCAATAGAATGAGCTGCATCAGCGCCATCGAATCCAGCCCTTGTTCATATAAGTCAGCATCGCTGGGGAAATCATCCGGCAGCGGTAAGAGCTGCTCGCTGATGAGAACTCTCAGCTGATCAAAAGTATTGGCATCTGGCTCAGACATCGATGATAACGCTTGTGAATAGAAAACGGAACCACCACAGGGATGGCTCCGTCAGTTAAAAATGGTCGGGACTACAGGATTCGAACCTGCGACCTCTTCACCCCCAGCGAAGCGCGCTACCAAACTGCGCCAAGTCCCGTTCATGTTTTTTCCGCCAGCGGATTTAACTCCAGCGGGTGGGAGGCGCAATTAACCTCATCACTTCTGAGTTGGCAAGTACGGATTTTCGTGGCATTTCCTTGCCCCCCATGAAACCTGTCAAGATCGCCGTCATCGGTGCTAGCGGCTACACCGGGCTGGAATTACTCCGGCTTTTGCTTACCCACCCACACGCTGAACTCGTGTGCGTGACCTCGCGCCAGAATGCCGGGCGCAGTATTGGTGAGTTGTTTCCCAGGTTCTCGGGTGCGGCGGCGGCAGAGCTCAAATTCATCGATCCCGATGCCGATGAGGCAGCTGCCACCGGAGCGGAAGTTGCTTTCCTTGCATTACCCCATGGGGTCGCGGCGGGTTATGCATCCAGTTTACTGGAAAAAGGTCTGCGTATCGTGGATCTCAGTGCGGACTTCAGGTTAGAAGACCCCGCAGTTTACAGAGAATTTTATGATGACGACCACCCTGCTCCAGAGCTACTAAAGGAAGCCGTTTACGGACTTCCAGAAATCAGGCGTGAAGAGATCAAAAGCGCGCGACTCATCGCTGCACCTGGTTGCTACCCAACCAGCATCAGTCTGCCACTCATTCCCCTACTACGGGAAAAATTGATCGATCCGAGCAGTATCGTCACCTGCTCAATGTCAGGCGTCAGTGGTGCCGGACGCAAGGCCGACCTCTCACTGATATTCTGTGAGTGTAACGAGAGCGTTCGCGCCTATGGGGTGCCGAAGCACCGTCACCTCTCTGAGATCGAGCAGGAGCTATCGAAGGCTGCCGGCGAAAGTGTTGTGATGTCATTCACGCCTCATCTCGTCCCCACGCACAACGGAATCTGCTCGACCACGAGCGCCACCCTAACAGGCGATCCTGAAGATGTGGGCAAGGCTCTCGAAAATGCATACGCGGATGAATTTTTTGTCAGACTGTTAGGAAAAGGTGGCTGTGCTGATACTAAGAATGTCACTGGCACGAACTTCATCGACATCGGCTGGAACTACGATGCGCGCACCGGTCGTGTGCTCTTGCTGAGTGCAGAGGACAACCTTGGAAAAGGTGCAGCTAGTCAGGCTATCCAGAATTTTAACCTCATGTGTGGATTTTCAGAAACTGACGGGTTGCAAAACTATTAGAATTTCTCCATGTTGAGCATTCGTCATGTCCACTTCCCCCTCAATCAAACGCATCAAAGGAGGTGTCTGCGCACCTCGCGGTTTTCAGGCCGCAGCGGTTGGGGCAGGCATCAAGAATCCTGACGACCCGAGGCTAGACCTCGCTCTCATTTACTCACCTCATCCGTGTACGGCCGCTGGCACATTCACCACGAACCGCGTCAAGGCGGCACCGGTAAAAGTTTCCCAGGCATACCTTAAAGCCGATAAGGTTCAGGCGATCATAGCCAACAGCGGCAACGCCAACGCCTGCACCGGAATTCAGGGGCTGAGTGATGCACGTAAAACGGCAAAACTCATCGGCAGGGCTCTTGGTGTTAGACAGCGGCAGGTGGCCGTGTGCTCGACGGGTGTCATCGGCTTACCCATGCCCATGACACGCATCGAGCCAAAGCTACCTGAGCTAGTAGCAGCCCTTGGTGAGAAGAACGGTAATGATGTCGCACAAGCGATCATGACCAGTGACACTCAGAAAAAGGAAATCGCGATTTCAGTGAAAATCGGTGGTCACCGTATCCGCATCGGTGCATGCGCCAAAGGTGCGGGAATGATCTGCCCGAGCATGGCAACGATGCTTTGCTTCATCACGACGGATGCCAATGTCAGTTCATCATGCCTTCAGCGATCTGTTCATGACGCGGTGGATGCCTCTTTTAACAGGATTACCATCGACGGAGACATGAGCACCAACGACACCGTGCTTGTACTCGCAAACGGCAAATCCGGCATGCCTTCTATTAAGCGTAACAGCAAGGAGTGCCGCGAATTTCGTGAGGCACTTCAGTATGTTATGCTTAAAATGGCAAAATCCCTCGTGCGCGACGGCGAACGAGTCACCAAGTTTGTCACCGTTCAGGTCAAGGGCGCACGCACCTACCTCGATGCCAGAAAAGTGGCGGAAGCCGTCGCAAACTCATCTCTGGTCAAAAGCTCATGGAACGGAAACGACCCTAACTGGGGGCGAATCATCCACGCCGTCGGATACTCCAGGGCGATGGTTCGTGAGGAACTCATCGATATCCACATTGGCGGTAAAGCTGCCTGCCTCGGTGGCCTGCAGGCAAAAACATCCATGGACACCCTGAGGAAAATTGTCGCCAAAGACTCCTTCACAATTTCCATTGATCTGAATCTTGGCAAGGCAGACCACGAGGTCTACACCAGCGATATGTCACCCGAGTATATCGACTTCAATCGCTCGGAATACGCCTACTGGAAGCAGGCACGCAAGGACGGGCTGGTATAGTTGGGCGGGCTTTGCAATCCCGTCTTGACTCTGGCCTCCGGATTCTGGATTCTACCACCTAAGCATGAGCAATCCACAAGACGCCCGATCTTTCAAACGTGTCATTCTCAAACTTAGCGGAGAAGCACTGCGGGAGCCTGGCAGTCAGGACAATATTTCTCCTGAGATCGTCGAACGTGTTGCCAAAGAAATCCATCAAGCATCTCTCACCGGTGTCCAAATTGGAGTTGTCTGCGGGGGGGGTAATTTCTGGCGTGGTGCCAGCGCGAGTGCCCGAGGTATGGATCGCGCTACTGCAGACTACGTCGGCATGATGGCAACGGTGATGAATGCTCTCGCTCTTCAGAGTGCTCTTGAGGCAGAGGGTGTTAGCTGTATTGTTCAATCTGCGATTGAAATGAAAAACGTCGCTGAACCATTTATCCGCCGCAAAGCAACACGGCTACTAGATCAAGGTAACGTCGTTATTTTTGCCGCTGGCACAGGTAGCCCATTTTTTTCCACAGACACAACGGCCGCATTACGCGCCAGTGAAATGGGTGCCGATGCCATTATGAAGGCCACGATGGTCGACGGCGTTTATGATTCTGATCCTAAGAAAAACCCGGACGCCACGCGCTACGAGACCGTCACCTTCGAGCAGTGCCTCGGGCAGAATCTTAATGTGATGGACTCCACGGCCTTCACACTCTGTAAAGACAATGATATCCCCATCATCGTTTTTGATATTGGAGGCATGGGTAACATCACCAGCGCACTTGCCGGCAATGACATTGGCACCATCGTGCACAAGGGCTAACATTTCTGAATACTGAATACTTCAAACTGAATACTACACCACCATGGAACCAGATACCGTCATTCTAGAAATTGAGGACAACATGCAAAAGGCTGTCGAATACATCGTGCATGAGTTTGCAGGCGTGCGCACCGGCAAAGCCAATCCAGGCCTTATCGAAAACATCGATGTCAATGTCCCCAGCTACGGCAGCGTCATGAAGATCAAGGCTCTCGCCGTCATAACCATTCCCGAGCCACGGATGATCATGGTGCAGCCATTTGATCCATCGACCACAGGTGACATCGAAAAGGCCATCATTGAGGGGAAAACCGGGCTCAACCCAGCAAACGAGGGCAAGCACCTGCGAATTCCCATCCCTGAGCTCTCCGAAGAACGCCGCAAGGACATGGTTAAAATGGTCAAGAACCTAGCAGAAGAAGGCCGTGTCCGCGTACGTTCCTGCCGAAAGGACGGTATGGATTCAGCCAAAAAAATGAAGGCCGACAATGCACTCACCGAAGACGGCCAGCACGATTTCGAAGCCAACGTTCAGGAGCTGACCGATAAGTTCATCAAGGAAATTGACGATCATCTTGCCTCGAAAGAGACCGAGCTAATGACGGTTTGAGCACAGTAATTCGGTAATTGGGTGATTCAGTGATTCGGTCTCCGCAATCACGGGCAAGGTATTGCGTCCACTGAATAACTGAATCACGTAATCACTGACTGACCGAAAACATGCCCTATTCCCCTGATCCAGATCGGTATGACGGGCGTATGCCCTACCGGCGCTGTGGTGCCTCCGGGCTAAAGCTGCCCGCCATTTCCCTTGGGTTCTGGCACAATTTTGGAGATGTCGATGACCTCGGCGAATCACGCCGAATCATGCGACGTGCATTTGATCTCGGGATCACGCACTTTGATTTTGCCAATAACTACGGCCCTCCCCCTGGCTCTGCTGAGAGAAACTGTGGCCAAATCCTGAAGGAAGATTTTCTCGCGCACCGTGACGAGTTGATCATTTCTACCAAAGCTGGCTATCTGATGTGGGATGGCCCATACGGCGAGTGGGGGTCACGCAAATACCTGCTCTCATCTCTCGATCAATCTCTGGCTCGCCTCCAGCTAGACTACGTCGATATTTTTTACTCGCACCGCCCAGACCCGGATACTCCTCTTGAGGAAACGATGGGAGCACTTGCGACATCTGTGCAACAAGGTAAAGCACTGTACGTCGGCATCTCCAATTACCCAGCTGAGATGGCGAAAAAAGCGTTCGGCATTCTTCAAGACATGGGAGTGAAATGCCTCATCCACCAGCCACGCTACAACATGTTTGACCGCTGGATTGAAGGCGGCCTCACTGATCTATTGTTAGAAAAAGGCGTGGGATGTATTCCTTTCTCACCGCTTGCCCAAGGCATGCTCACAGGCCGCTATCTGAAAGGTATCCCATCTGACTCACGGGCAGGTAAGGAACATGGGTTCCTGCAGCAGGACCAAGTCACGGAAAAAATCGCCAAGGTCCAGGAGCTTGCAGTCATTGCAGAACGCCGCGGCCAGACGCTCGCTCATATGGCACTCGCCTGGGTATTGCGCCATCCGGCGGTGACCAGCGCTCTGATAGGAGCCTCGAGTGTCGCTCAACTTGAAGAAAACGTGCGTTGTCTAGAAAACCTCGAATTTTCCGAAGAGGAGTTGAAGGAAATTGACGCGGTTCTCTAGCCGAAGTAGGACGGAGTTTGTAACTTGCCGTCAACCTCGGTGCACATCCCTTGGAATCACATGTCCTGCCGACAACTTGCAAAATCGCCTTACTCTAAAAAGTAAAAGAGCGGCAGGTTTTACCCTACCGCTCTTAACACCTACGATCCCAATCCTGAGCACTTTCTGCGAACAGATAATGCCCGGATTGTGTTTATTTTTATTAAACCTCTGCTGCGCTCCCTGCGAGGGGTGCTGGCATAGGTTCCTCTTTCCTATGCAATGCTTTACGCATCTTTGCAAGCGCAATATTCTGTAATTGTCGGATTCGCTCACGAGTCACGCCGAACTCTACGCCAACTTCTTCAAGAGTCATTGGCTTGGCACCGTCCAATCCGAAGCGTGCATCGATGATCCGGTGCTCACGTTCGTCAAGGCAATCGAGCAGCTCATCGAGCTCGCCGTGCATATTTTTTGAGTGTAGCGCTTCCATGGGGTTGACGGCGTGCTCATCACCGATGATGTCGCTGTATTCAGAGCTGTCATCCTCATGGATAGGAGCATTGAGTGATGTTGGGCGCTTCGCAGCACGCTTCAGTAGAGCGAGCTTCTTGCGTGGCAGTCCCAGCTCCTCGGCAAGCTCTTCTGAAGTTGGTTCACGACCCAGAGCCTCAGTCAGCATACCGGAAATGCGGCGCATACGTGCGATTTTATCGACCATGTGGACGGGAAGTCTGATGGTCTTGCTCTGGTTGGCGAGCGCACGCTTGATCGACTGCTTGATCCACCAAGAACCATAAGTACTGAGCTTACCTCCTTTATTTGGGTCAAAGCGCTCTACGGCCTTCATCAGGCCGATGTTTCCTTCGGAAATAAGATCTGCGAGAGGAAGTCCGTAGCCGGAATAGTCCTGAGCGATCTTAACAACCAAACGGAGGTTAGCGCGGATCATGTGCTCACGGGCTTTCTTGTCGCCTTTTTTAATGCGTGCTGCCAATTTGACCTCTTCTTGTGGAGTAAGAAGGTCAGTCTTGGAAATTTCCCGCAAGTAAAGTCGCAGGCTGTTATCTGATTCGAATCTAGACATGGTATTTCGTGGTGTTGGTTTTTTGTTGTTTGTTCTAGTTTAGCAGGAAATGCTTGTTAGTTGTATTTGTGCTATTTTGTCACTATGAACACTCTCTTATAGGGTTAAACGTCGCGGAGTGTGTTTTTGTTGCACTTTTCTGTGTTCACTTTGTAAATTGTCTTTCTACTTATATTAGATGAATGAGTAGGGAGTTTATTCACTATTTTTTAGAATCATTCTAAGTTGCTTATTTTTAGTGTGTTGAAGCCTTGTTGTTCGTGTCTCGTTTTTGTCTATATGAATATGTAGACAATACCTAGACGGGCAACAAGAAGAATCTTCATATTTTTTTCAGATCAGACCCTGCCACAGAAATGTAAGAGGACTATTACAATGCTGTGAAGAATTTGTAATATCTGCAATAGTAACTCAGATATGTGGATTCCACCTTTACCGAAGTTCACTCATCACTAACATGGTCACATGATCGTGCGTGTGTATTCATCGGCTTTGCTGGGTGTCGAAGGAATTGAAATCGAGGTCGAAGTCAGCGCGTTTAACGCCGAAAAGCCAGCTATCAATGTTGTTGGGCTACCGGATGCCGCCGTGCGAGAGAGTTCCCAGCGCGTGACCTCAGCCCTGTCAAACTCAGCGCTGGGGTGGGCCGATGGCGTCAAGACCGTGAACCTAGCACCCGCAGACATTAGGAAAGAAGGCCCTCGTTATGATCTCCCCATTGCACTGGCACTTGCTGAAACCGCAGGAGAAGATCGGATACAGAATCCGGAAAAATACTCGATCGCCGGAGAACTCGCGCTCGATGGTATGGTGCGCCCAATCCGCGGTGTGCTACCCATGGCACTTGAGGCAAAAAAACGTGGCAGATCACGAATGATCGTCCCAGCTGCTAATGCCGCCGAGGCTGCAGTGGTCGAGGGGCTTGAGGTCTATGGCGTTGATAACCTTCGTGAAGCATGGGACTTCATCACGGGTCAACGCCTACTCCAGCCTTATGCGCTCAACCGAGATGAGCTGTTCGATACGCACCGACACTACGAGGTCGGCCTAGAGGATGTGAAAGGTCAGCATCAGGTCAAGCGAGCGCTCGAAGTAGCTGCTGCCGGCGGTCATAACCT
>JBGCEU010000138.1:0-3959 GCA_045106535.1 Akkermansiaceae bacterium
GCGGTTTCAGCGAAACCGCCCTACCAAAAAAAACGGCGACCCGAAGGTCGCCGTTTTGAAAAATTAGATTGGTGTCAGAGTCAGCTTATTTCCTGCGGCGCAGGATGAGAGCAAGTCCACCAAGACCGAGAAGTGCTGCGGAGGATGGTTCTGGAACGGGTGTCAGTTCCACCTCGAGGCTCGAGATATCCGCTCCGTCACCACCTCCATTTACGTTCACCGTGAAACCGACTAATAATGTATCCCCTGATGAGACTGCGATATCATCAAACAAATTTCCAATGTCCGTTCCACCGGCAACAGGTCCTCCGAGTTCAGTCTCGCCATAGTAAATACTCACGACAGGATCAGTGTTGATTTTATAAAACCATGTAATTCCCTCTGTCCCGACACTGTTGAATACATCACCACCAACGGCAACAGCTGCTCCAGTAATGTCAACAGTGCCATCCGAGGTGACCAAAATCGGGTCACTAGTTATAGTGCCATCACCACCCCAATCTAGAACACTCATCACACCGCCTACCGTTATGAATTGGTTTCCAGAGCTATCTGTTGATGGGGCAGTTGCGTAGGATAGTTCCCAGTTCGTGCCGCTAACTGTGTGTGGTCCCGCAGGAGGCGGCGTTCCCGTTGAGTGGGTCAAACCTTCACCAGCATTGGAAAAATCTGCTGTATATAGAGCAGCTGTGCCAATCGAGCAAGTAGCGAGCAGACCCAGCATAGTTATTATTTTTTTCATATCTTTTTATAGTGTGTTTTAATTGTGTGATCGTAAAATTTAGATTACCGCTTGCGGCGAATAAGAAGAGCGAGGCCACCGAGGCCGAGTAGAGCCGTGGATGATGGTTCTGGAACGACTAAAGCTTCACTGAAAGTAGTCGCGACTCGTAAATTATCGATAACAATCGTCTCGTTTGCGGATGAGTTAGACTCCCTGAAGTAGAAATTCGTCACATCATTGGTGTCTGCTGTGCCAGAAACTGAAGCAGAAGCCTCGGAAGCAGGATCGACGTATAGGCTAGCAATACCAGAATCACGATCATATTTAATGAGTGCTCTGTAAGTAGTGCTGAAAGTCAGATCAGACCCCCAAGTATCTTGGGCGGTGCCAGACCCACCTGAGATACCCAATGTGAAATCACCACCTCCTGTAGGTGCCACAACATCTACACGGGCAGTAAAGTCAGCAGTTCCATTTCCAAAACTTGCAAAATATTCAAAATCCGTTCCACCAACAACTGCACCAGCCGTTACTGTAAAATCGAATGCACCATACACCGAACCCGTGGTCAGTGTAATTCCAAGAGGAACATTCACATCTTCTGACTGGCTGTCAGTCAAAGTGATGGCTCCTGCTGAAACTTGAATTTGTCCGGCTGTGCCACTGTGCGTGGTCCACCCTCCGTTAGGAACTAGATTACCATCAGCATAGGAAAATTCCTCATTGAGAAGCAAAGCCCCCGGCGATAATGTAGAACTAGCAAGTAGGAAAAGTATTGTCTTTTTCATAATATGTATTTGGGTTGGAGGTGGCCTAGGTAATAGAACCGTTGGGATTGTGTGATATTTTTTGGTTTTGTCTCGCAAATTAGAATGACGGTTTCGACATATAGTTTGCTGTAGAAGCAATGAGCTTTGTAACTCGATTGCGTGTGATTTTTGATTGAATCACATCAAAGACTCCAGCACAAAATGAGCCAACTTATTCACAAACGGCGGATTATTTTGCCATTTTCGGCGTGAAAAGTCGGAAATCACTCCTGTTAAGGTGTTTCGGTGGCTTTTGGCTGGGCTGGCAGAGGTTTTTGCGGGGCTGGAATCATGGTACGGAAGACGCCTACCGAACGGCTTGAATTCGTCCGAGGGTTGGCGTCATAGAGGGCATACAGCTGAATGTGACCGTCGCCATTCAATCTAACGGCGGTGTTGTAGATGATTTTTTTCTGAGTTCCATAGCGAGCGGCAAGTCGGTAGAGCTGCCCGGTCTTGGCACGTTTGTAGGAAATCGTTTTCATCGGCTCCACGGACACCACATTGTCGCCAAAGGCGTGTAACACAGTGAAGCGAGAGAGATTCTTAAGAATGAACTGTTTTCCCTTCATGCTCTCCGCACTGATTGAGATGGTGCGTATTCTGGGCGGTGTGTCCCAGGGAGTTGGGCCTTTGGCAGCTGGTGACAGGAAAAAAATCCTCCGGCTTCCCTCTTCTCCAGCAGGTATGGTGACGTAGCGCTCATACCTAGCCTCCTCTCCACCGCCGGTTTTACGGAAAAGGTCCAGGGCTTTCCCTGGGGCTACTTCACGCATGGCGGAGGGATTGTTAAACGGAACATTAAAGGTCAGCCAGCGCGTCTTCTTGTCGCCTTTTTCTTTCCCTTTATAATAGAGTCGTGGTGGCGGGGTCTCTCCCGGCTTTGCTAGAAGCATAATTGGAGCTTCTCCTCCCTCGACGTTTTTATATTTCCTCGTGGGCTTCGGCCCGAGCGCGACAATGGAAATCTCTGTCTTTGGTTTCTCCGTGCCTTTTCCCGTCGCCCCAGAGGAATCAGACTGAGCGAGCGCCCAACAAGAGGAAAGGTAGGCAAGAGCCAGAAGAGTCAGAGCGCGGCGCATATCGGTGGATTAAATTTCTTCGGGGCTAAGCCACCGGAATGACTTGATGACGAACTCCCTGCCAAAACGTTTGTTGGCATCGGTCAAATTCCCGTCCACATACTGCCCTGTGGCATGCTGAAGTAGCAAGGGTATATCTGTGGGAGCGTTTGCGTCCGTTCTTATAGAGCCAGCAGGCTTGTTATCCACGTAGTTTGGTGTGCGCTCCACCGTGACCTCAAGCCACGCACGCGCCTTGACCTCGCCGCCGGCACTTGATTCACCGTAGGCGCGGATGGTGAAGGTATCTCCCCGTGTTGTCATTGCTGGTGCAAGGGGCTCTAGTAAATCTCCTTGCGTCAAAAAACCGGGTAGCCCCCACGCCTGGCTTGCCGGCTGCACGGTGGTGTATTGGCCGCCACCATCTCTGTAGCGATAGCTGTTTTTAAAAGTGCTTAGGTTGTTGTCCGGTGCATCAGTACGTGTGCCGACATTAACTGCGGTCGTCTGATACTTGTTATTATTTTCAAATCTAGCATTCAACCCTGAGGCCTTGATCGCTGCATCCAGCGTGCCCATGTGTGAGGTCTCATCATTTTCATCCCCTAAGCGTCGGTTCACAAAGTCGGCCAGAGAGACAAACGGTCCACGCCCACGCACCTCAGTGACGATATTTTCCGCGAGGGTTCGCACCTCATCATCACTCAGCTTGCGTGCTCCAATCCATGCGCCAGCTCGGTCAGGATCAGCATCACTGGTATCCACCGCCTCTTTAGGTTCGCCATGACGAGCAAATGAAACAACATCATCCGCCAGCTCGCCAGAGCTCAAGGGGCGTTTTTCGCCAAGCGTTCCAGACAAGAAGGCTATCCACGCCTCAACCGAGGTGGAGTTCACATTGAATGCCGCCTTATTTTTCAGGAATTCCGCATTACGCCAGAATGCCGTGTTCAGGCCATCGGATCCTGAAACCAAACCTTCAGCTTGGGGTCTATCAATATCACTATCATAGTTATATTGATAACGTGTGTTCCAGAGCGCCTTATTCGCGCCCCAATCAAATGCTCCAGTTGCAGTGGATAGTGGCATACCCGAAATGAAATACCTGTCCCAGAGATTTTGATTCACTTCAAATGCGATGTCATAAGCGAGCACCTCGTCTTCTGAGGAAAGCGAGCTACCGTCAACACTGCGGGTGGCTGCTTCATTTCCAATCTGCAGAAGCCCCTGCGAATCAATCTGCTTAGCATAAGGTCCATGACTCAAACCACTACCCTTGGCACCACCGATCAGGTAATCCCAGCGCGATGCTGGATTCGCCCTTGAGTAACTCGACACTGATATATCATGTGCAGTATGATCGGT
>JBGCEU010000139.1:0-2909 GCA_045106535.1 Akkermansiaceae bacterium
TCGACTTCGTCGGGTGTTTTCCACAGGAAATGCTCGAGGAGTTCGCTCGCCTCGATGGAGATGGCAGTCGCCATGTCCTTGGGGTTGTGAAACTGTGCCCAGTCGCGCTCATCGCGGAAGGCGCGAATGATTTTCCTGATATCTTCGAGTTGCATGACGTGCGCTGCGCGAGTGTTAAGTTTTGAGTTTTCAGTTAGCCAAGGCTGAGTGAGCCATGGGGGGAGGGTTCACGCATGTGTGGAACTTAACACACATCAACGGTTCCTGATTTCTAGCAGCTAGCGTTAGGGTGACAAGGAAGAAGGGTTTTTGAACCACGAATTACGAACTGGGAATTCAAAATTAGGAATGACGCGTGACAGTCGGCAACACTCAACTAACCCACTCCAACATCACTGCGAAATGTTAGATTGCTTATCAGTTTTTCTTAACAACGCTAGGGGCTGGAATCTATCACGGCATTAGAATTTCTTGATCAGATACAGGATCGATTGGCCTATATTCCAGTTGAAGAGGTAATCTAGCGCGATGTATTGGTATCCGATCACGATCAGCCAGAAGACAGATTGGTAATTTTCCTTGGAGCATTTGTGGCGGAGTCGGCGTTGGGCAATGAATGCGCCTGGCCATCCGCCAATCAATTCGAGAAAGTGCAGGGTGCTTTCGGATGTTCGCCAGCGCTTCGCCCGGGCATGTTTTTTATCGGCGGCATAGAATCGGTAAGTGATCAGGCTGACGAGCAGAGGAGCGGCAAATGCCCATGTGGGGATGCTGGGGTGTGCTCTAGAGAGTTGGAGTATTGCCAGCAATGGTAAACACAGCAGCGCGGTGAGCAGAGCGAGTGACGGAATGCTGAAGCGTCCGCCATCGTTGTGATGCACAGCATTGATGGCGCACCGTCTGCCTTTTGAATCTTTTCCTACTTCAAAGTGGATAAGGTCGCCGGGCTCAGGTTTTTTGTGACGCTCGGCAAAGTCTCTCCGGTGAAGAAAGAGTCCCTTTTTTCCGTGCTTGAGAAAGCCGTAAGTCTCGCCGCTTTCCCATGAGTGGATCTTGGCGATGTGCCGTGTTGGGCGCCGTTTTTTCTGCGGAGGCGATTTTTTGGGCGCAGTAGGTTTAGGCGGTGGCTTTGGCGCTGGGGTAAGATCTAGTGGCCGATACGCCGGTAGAGACTCGTAAGGCATGATGCATGTGTAAGGATGAGACGCAGTCATTATTAGTTTAGAATTCCAGATATGAAAAGGATATTAATGAGTTAGATTTGAGACGCACTAGCTGAGGATTGAGTGCTGGAGATGAAGGGAACAAAAAAGCACCGCGAGCGGATGCTGCGGTGCTTTTGAAAAACGGGTGAGTTTTTTGGTTAGGAATTAGGAATTTTCAGGAGTTTAGTGACGACGGCTTCGACTTCTTTTTTTCCGTAGGAGTGGCCGTTGACGATCTGGACGAGTTTACCTTTTTTGTCGTTGGCAATGATGCCGTGGCCTTTGAGTTTGGCTTTTTTAATGACCGCATCGCTGTTGCCGGCGCCTACAACGATGTTCTTGAAAACGATTTTTTCACCTTTTGTTTTTTTGAGATCATTCACGATGACCTTAATCTTATCGCACATCGGTCATCCATCGAAGTAGTAGAAAGTGAGCGATGGTTTTTGAGCTTCGGCAGCTTTCTCTGCTTTGGGAGTGGTAGCCTCTTCAGCTGATGCGGTGTTCATCAGCAGGAAAGGTGTAAGGCCGGCCATGATCGTGAGTATGAATTTTTTCATAAGGTGAAGCTAGCAGTGAACAGAAGAATGGCAACAGGGAACGGGTGAGTATTTTTAAATAGGAATTTGGTATTTGGTATTTGGAGTTTGAAACTTAAACTCCGCGTGTGATCTCGACGCTTCGCCTGCAGAACTTTCGTTGCTTTGACGCGTTGGCGTTGGAGTTTGCGGAATCGGGCGCGGTGATGGTGGGGGCGAATGCGCAGGGGAAGACGTCGATTTTGGAAGCGGTCTGTGTGCTGGTGCGGCTACAGTCGCCGAGGAGTAAGCGGATGGGGAGTATGGTGAAAATGGAGACTCTTGGATTTGGAGTGGCGGGCGAGTGTTGGGGTAACGAACTGCAGGTGCGATATGTGCCGCGCAAGGGGGTGGAGATGAAGCAGGATGGTGAAGCGGTACAAAAACAATCCGACTACCTACGAGGCGGGGGTCTGGTAGTGTGGATGGGGAATGATGATTTACAGCTAGTGCGTGGCTCGGGCAGTGTGCGGCGCAGATATCTTGATTTTCTTGGCTGCCAACTTGATCCTGATTACCGCGATCACCTCCACCGCTACGCCCGAGTGCTGAAGGCTCGAAATATTTTACTTAAAGATAGAGTTGTAAGAGAGGATGAGATCAAGGCTTACACCGAGCTGTTAGTGAGGCATGGAGATTTTCTAACTAAAGCGCGGAGTGAACTGGTCGTATCTCTTGAGCCGCAGGCATCGGAATCCCAGTCGGCTGTCAGTGCCTGTGATGAGCGGGTCGGCATGGAATACGATGCGGGATCTGGCGATGATTTAACAACTAGCCTGGAAATGACGCATGAGCGCGAGCGTCGGCTTGGTCAGACTGTGGTGGGGCCACACCGCGATGATGTTCGACTAACCATCAACGGTATGGCGGCGAATGAATTTGCCAGTGAGGGTCAGCAACGCACGATGGCGCTCTCACTCAAACTTGCCCAAGGCGAACTACTGCACCAGAAAGCTGGAAAAATGCCTGTGTATCTGCTCGATGACATCTTCGGCGAGCTCGATACGGATCGGCGGAACGCGCTGATGGCTGCGCTACCGGACAAGGCTCAGAAGCTGATTACGACCACTAACATTGACTGGATGACGGATGAGTTCACCACGATTGATATGAGGGATTTACGAAC